>NZ_JABXFD010000280.1 GCF_013372625.1 Actinomadura sp. BRA 177 | reverse complement strand
TGGGGTGTGTGGTGTGGTGTGTTGGGGGGAGGGGGGGCGCGGAGGTGGACAGGGTCCGCGTGGTCGGCAGCGTCAGATGGGGAGAGGGGGCAGTCCAGGGCGCACACGACGTCGGTCCGGGCGGCCAGCAGCCCGGCCGCGGCTTCGGCGCCGCGACGACGCGGGCGCCGTGGTCCGCGGCGACGCGCGCGGAACCGTCGGTGGAGGCGTTGTCGGCCACCAGGGGCCGGAACCCGGCGGGCATCCGGGTCAGCACCCAGGGCAGCGCCTCGGCCTCGTTGAGGCACGGGAGAACGACATCGATCACGGGTCTGACGCTACTTTCGGTGACGGGCCGGCGACCCTTACGAACTGGTGACGGGCGTCCGGGCGAACTCGGCCATCCCGTCGGCGAACGCGACCGCCGGGGAGAAGCCCAGCTCGCGGCGGGCCCGGTCGGGCCGGGCGACGATGTGGCGGACGTCGCCGAGCCGGTAGCCGCCGGTGACGCGCGGCTCCGGTCCGCCGCACGCCGCGGCGAGCGCGCCCGCCATCGCGCCGATGGTGCGGGGCTCGCCGCTGGCGATGTTGTAGGCGCGCAGCCCGCCGGGCTCGGGCGGCCCGGCCGCGACCCGCTCCAGCGCCAGCACGTTGGCGCGGGCGACGTCGCGGACGTGCACGAAGTCGCGGCGCTGCCCGCCGTCCTCGAACACCAGCGGCTCCCGCCCGTCCAGCAGCCGGGACCGGAAGATCGCCGCGACGCCCGCGTAGGGGGTGTCGCGCGGCATCCGCGGCCCGTAGACGTTGTGGTAGCGCAGCGCGGCCGCCGACCCGCCGGTCGCGCGCGCCCACGACGCGGCCAGGTGCTCCTGCGCGAGCTTGGTGTCGGCGTAGACGTTGCGGGGGTCGGCCGGGGTCTCCTCGGCGACGGCGCCGGGCGTGAGGGGCCGGCCGCAGCCGGGGCAGGCGGGTTCGAAGTGCCCGGCGCGCAGCGCGTCCTCGGGGCGGGGCCGCGGCCGGACGGGGCCGTGCCGCTCGCAGGCGTAGGCGCCCTCCCCGTACACCACCATGGAGGACGCCAGCACCAGGACGGCGACGCCGGCGCGGGCCATCTCGGCCAGCAGCACGGCGGTGCCCTGCACGTTGGCGGAGGTGTAGCCGGGCAGGTCGGACACGCCGGCGCCGAGGCCGACCTTGGCGGCCTGGTGGCAGACGGCGTCGACGCCGGCCAGCCGCCGCGCGACCGCCTCGGCGGCGCGGACGTCGGCGGGCGGGCCTGTCCCCTATACCCATCTGACGCCGCCCGACGACGGGGACGGCTGGAACTCGCGCGGCCCCCGCACTCTCAACAAAA
>NZ_JABXFD010000498.1 GCF_013372625.1 Actinomadura sp. BRA 177 | reverse complement strand
TCCCCGCCCATCCCCATGCCGGCCGCCCTCGCCGAGGGCGTGATCGGTGTGGACACCAACGCCGAGCACCTGGCCGCCTGGCGCCTCGACCCGCACGGCAACCCCATCGGCGGGCCGCGCCGGTTCGGCTACGACCTGACCGGCCCGGCGAGCCACCGCGACGCCCAGGTCCGGCACGCCCTCACCCGGCTGCTGCACTGGGCCAAGACCTGCGGTGTGCATGCCATCGCGGTCGAGGACCTGGATTTTGAGAAGGAGAAGACGCGGGAGAAGCACGGGCGCCGCAAGCGGTTCCGGCAGCTGATCTCCGGGATGCCGACCGGGAGGCTGCGGGCACGGCTGACCTCGATGGCCGACGCCACCGGCATCGCGATCATCGCCGTCGACCCCGCCTACACCAGTAAGTGGGGCGCTCAGCACTGGCAAAAGCCGCTCACCACCGCGAACCGTAAGACGACCCGGCACGATGCGGCGAGCATCGCGATCGGGCGACGCGCCCAGGGGCACCCGATCCGGCGACGGACGGCACCGCCCTCTGCCCACCGGAGTGATGGGCAGGGGCATCGGACCGTCCAGGCCGAACCGGGCACCTTCGGGCGTGAGGGAACCCGCCGCCCCGCCATGGACCGCGCACGCGATGCGCGCCGCCGGGCGGTCCGTGTACGACGAACGCGGGGGACCAGCGCATCCAACACCGTTCGGGACGCGCGCAGTATCAGGCAGTGGGTTCAAGACCCACTCGATTAGGAACGGTTATCTGGGCGTGGCGGCGTAGCCAGTCGGTGGCCGTCTTGGCGTCCATGGGACGGCTGAAGTACCAGCCCTGGGCGGCGTCGCAGCCCATGTCGCGGAGGGTCTGGGCGGTGGCCATGTCCTCGACGCCTTCGGCGACGGAGCGGAGGCCGAGGGTGCGGACGAGGTCGATGATGGAGCGGACGATGACGGCGTCGTCGGGCGAGTCGGCGAGGCGGTGGACGAACGAGGCGTCGATCTTGATCTCCTCGACGGGGAGCCGCTTGAGCCGGACGAGGGAGGAGTAGCCGGTGCCGAAGTCGTCCAGGCTGAGCGGGATGCCGAGGTCGGCGAGGGCGCCGACGGTGTCGGAGGCGTAGGCGGGCTCGTTCATCAGGATCCGCTCGGTGATCTCCAGCTGGAGCGCGGCGGCGGGCAGGCCGCGGGCGAGCAGGCCCTCCTCGATGGTCTCGGCGAGGCCGGTGTCGAGGAGGTCGCGGCCGGAGGCGTTGACGGCGACCTGGACGGCGAGGTCGTCGCGCCACCAGGCGGCGGTCTGCGCGAGCGCGGCGGTCACGACGTGGTGGGTGATCGAGCGCATCAGGTAGGTCTGCTCGGCGATCGGCAGGAACGCGCGGGGTTCCAGGACGCCCTTGTCGGGGTGCCGCCAGCGCAGCAGCGCCTCCATGCCGACGAGGTGGCCGTCCCGCAGCGAGACCTTCGGCTGGTAGAAGAGCTCGAGTTCGGCGCGGTCGATGGCGCGGCGCAGGTCGCCGAGCATGCCGAGCCGCTCCGGGGAGTTGCGGTCCTTGCGGGGGGAGTAGATCTCGACGCCGGTGCGGGCCTCCTTGGCGTTGTACATGGCGACGTCGGCGCGCTGGAGGAGCAGTTCGAAGTCGGGCGCGTGGTCGGGGAACAGCGCGATGCCGACGCTGGCCTCCAGGTCGAACGACATGCCGTCGAGGCGGACGGGTTCGCTGAGCGCGGCGCGCAGCCGGGCGGCGACCTCGCGGGCGGCGGCCTCGTCCCGGACGGACGGCAGCAGCACCGCGAACTCGTCGCCGCCGAGCCGCGCCACGAGGTCGCCGGGGCGGACGCTGTGGGTGAGCCGGTGCGCGACGAGCTGCAGGAGGCGGTCGCCGGTGGGGTGGCCGAGGGTGTCGTTGACCTCCTTGAAGCGGTCGAGGTCGAGCAGGAACAGCCCGGCGCGGTGGTTCGGCGGGTCGGCGGTCTTGCGGCGGGCGAGGCGGCGGCGTTCGGCGCCGCGCGCCGCGGCGAGCGCCTCCTCGGTGCGGACGATCAGCAGCTTGCGGTTGGGCAGCCCGGTCAGCCCGTCGTGCAGGGCCTGGTGCTCGCGCCGGACGGACACGGAGGCGTTCATGTAGACGGCGATGAACGGCAGGACGATGAGCGGCACGAACAGTGCGGATCGGTCCATCGCGACGACCATCAGCGGGGCGAGGCCGAGCAGCGCCAGGTGGACGAGCACCTGGTAGGCGAGGTCCGTGCGGAGGGCCTTGACGAGCGAGACCCGCGCGTGCAGGGCGACGGCGGAGCCGACGAGGGTGTCGTTGCAGGCGAAGTAGACGGCGCCGGCGAGCGCGATCGCGGGCAGGTCGGCGCCGTGCGGCACCCACAGGTCGGACGGGGTGGCGAGGTCGCCGAACAGGGCGAGGACGAGCTGGGCGGCGGCGAGGCTGAGGGTGTACTGGGCGGCGTTGAAGGCGATCCGGTGCGGGGCGCGGCCGCGGAAGATCCCGCAGGTGATGACGGCGATGACCTGGAGGGCGGCGGCGATGGGCAGGCCGGCGTACAGCAGCGCGGCGAACGAGAAGGTGGTGGAGGTGGTGGCGCCGTTGTTCTCGGTGGAGCCGGGGGTGATGATCGGGCGCAGCTCGCCGAACACGATGAAGCAGCCGAGGATCCAGAACACGGGCGTGCTGACGAGGGCGTCCAGGTCGGCCGCGGTCAGCCTGGAGAACGCCGCCCCGCCGGCCGTGACGCCGAGCAGGATGACGACGACGAAGTAGATCCACAACGGGGAACCACGGCGCGGGGCCGTGTTCCGCGTGTTGTTCGGGTCCTTCATCACATCCTCGGGGGGTTCGGGGGGCCGTCCCCCGGCACCGGAGCGTCCCCGACCTCGGGGGACGCCCCCCGGGTGTTACGTCCGGAGATTCAGGTACAGGTCGTGATGAGTGGGAGGGTACGGCCTCTGCTCAACTTCGCGAAACCGATTGCGTACGTTCCGTTATGCCGTTCCGCACCCGCCGCTCACCGTTGGGTAGTTGGAGTGTACCCCTGAGTAATGCGACCCTGGTGAGATCCCCATGGACACGCGCCGTCATTCATCGGCGCGCAACGTCACGTTTTTGGCCGCATCCGGCCCGTCGGCGAGCAGCACGCGGAAGCCTTCCTCCGCCAGGACCGGTACACCCAGCTTGACCGCCTTGTCGTATTTCGACCCCGGATTGTCGCCCACGACCACGAAGCCGGTCTTCTTCGACACCGAGCCGGACACCTTGCCGCCGAGCCGCTGCACCGCCTCGGTCGCCGAGTCCCGGCTGTACTCCTCCAGCGAGCCGGTGATCACCACGGTGACGCCCTCCAGCGGGCGCGGGCCGGCGGCGCCCTCGTCCTGCATCCGGACACCCGCGGCCCGCCACTTCTGGACGATCTCCCGGTGCCACTCGACCGCGAACCAGTTCTTGATCGACGCCGCGATCGTCGGCCCGACGCCGTCGACCGCCGCCAGCTCCTCCTCGGTCGCGTCCGCGATCGCGTCCATCGAGCGCATCTCGCGGGCCAGGTCGCGCGCCGCCGACGGCCCCACGTGCCGGATCGACAGCGCCACCAGCACCCGCCACAGCGGCTGCTTCTTGGCCTTCTCCAGCTCCTCGAAGAGGACCTCGACCGTCTTCTTCGGCTCGCCCTCCTTGTTGGCGAAGAACGACACGACCTTGGGCTCGCCGGTCTTCGGGTCGGTCTTGGCCGTGCCGGTCCGCTGGTCGAGAACGGGGCTCATGATCGGAAGCAGCCGATCGACGGTCAGGTGGAACAGGTCGCCCTCGTTCTTCACCGGCGGGTCGTCCGGCTCCAGCGGCTGCGTGAGCGCGGTCGCCGCGACGTACCCGAGCGCCTCGATGTCGAGCGCGTTGCGGCTCGCGACGAAGAACAGCCGCTCGCGCAGCTGCCCCGGGCAGTACTGCGCGTTCGGGCACCGGATGTCGGCGTCGCCCTCCTTCTCGTACGCCAGCTCCGTCCCGCACTCGGGGCAGTGCGCCGGCATCTGGAACTCGCGCTCAGAGCCGTCCCGCAGCGCGGTCACCGGCGCCACGATCTCGGGGATCACGTCGCCCGCCTTGCGCAGCACGACCGTGTCGCCGATCAGCACGCCCTTGCGCTTGACCTCGCCCGCGTTGTGCAGGGTCGCGCGCTCGACCGTGGACCCGGCGACCTTGATCGGCTCCATCACGCCGTACGGGGTGATGCGCCCGGTACGTCCCACGCCGACCTTGATGTCGAGGAGCTTGGTGTTGACCTCCTGCGGCGGGTACTTCCACGCGATCGCCCAGCGCGGCGCCCGGCTCGTCGACCCGAGCCGCCGCTGCAGCGAGAACTGGTCGACCTTGACGACCACCCCGTCGATCTCGTACGCGGTGCCGTGCCGGTTCTCGCCGTACTCGGCGATGTACTCGCGGACGGCGTCCATCCCGCCGAGGACCTTGTACCGGTCGCTGACCGGCAGCCCCCAGCCGCGCATCAGCTCGTACGCCCCGGACTGGCTCTCCGGATACGTCCCGCCGCGCCAGGCGCCGAACCCGTGGACGAGCATGCCGAGCGGCCGGTGCGCGGTGACCCGCGGGTCCTTCTGCCGCAGCGACCCCGCCGCCGCGTTGCGCGGGTTGGCGAACGGGTCCTTGCCGGCCTCGACCTGCGCCGCGTTGACCTGCTCGAACCCGTCGACCGGCAGGAACACCTCGCCGCGGACCTCCAGGACGTCCGGCCAGCCGTCCCCCGCCAGCCGGTCCGGGATGTCGGCGATGGTGCGGATGTTGTTGGTGACGTCCTCGCCGGTGCGCCCGTCGCCGCGCGTCACGCCGCGCGTCAGCCGCCCGTTCTCGTACGTCAGCGCGATCGCCAGCCCGTCGATCTTCAGCTCGCACAGGTAGCCGGCGACCTCGCCGACCTCCTTGACGACGCGCTCGTCCCACGCGAGCAGTTCGTCGGCGTTCATCGCGTTGTCGAGGCTCTGCATCCGCTCCAGATGCCGGACGGTCGCGAAGTCGGTGACGATCGGCGCGCCGACCTTCTGCGTCGGCGAGTCGGGCGTGACGAGCTCCGGGTGCGCCTCCTCCAGCGCGCGGATCTCCCGCATCCGCTGGTCGTACTCGGCGTCGGTAAGCGTCGGCTGGTCGAGGACGTAGTACCGGTAGTTGGCCTCTTCGAGCTCCTCGCTCAGCTCAAGGTGCCGCTGCCGTGCCTCGGTGGGAACGCCGTCGCTCATGGTCATGCCCTTATTCTCGCCGCCACGTCCGACATTACGATCTGACTCACTCGGCCGCTTCGTAAAGCATCCGCGCCGTGTCGCGGCAGCGTTTGAGGGCTTCGCGGACGTAGCGGGGCGATGCGCCCGCCATGCCGCAGGCCGGGGTGATCACGACCTGTTCCGCCAGCCGCGCGGGCGGGAAGCCGAGCCGCCGCCACAGGCCCTTCACCGGCTCACCGGTCGCCTGGAGGGACGGCAGGACGGTGTCGGTGGCGGGCACCGCGCCGAGGAACAGGCCCGTTCCGGCGTCGATCGTCTCCCCCACCGCGTCGTCGTCGCGCTTGGGCACCAGCCGCAGATCGACCGAGATCGCCTTCGCGCCGGCGCCGCGCAGCAGCCCGTACGGGACGTTCCGGGCGCAGCAGTGCACGACCGGGTAGGCGCCGGCCGCGTCGATCACCGTGCGCAGGACGTCCTCGGCGACGGGCTCCTCGATGGCGCGCAGCCGGGAGAACCCGCTGGCGGTCGGGACCGTCCCGGCGAGGACGGCGGGCAGGGACGGCTCGTCCAGCTGCAGGACGATCTCCGCCGCGGGCAGCCGCCGCCGGACGTCCGCGACGTGCGCGGCGACGCCCTCGGCGAGCGAGGCGGCCAGGTCGCGGACGGCGCCCGGGTCCTTCAGCGCCCGGTCGCCGTGCCGCAACTCGATCGTGGACGCCAGCGTCCACGGCCCGCACACCTGGATCTTGAACGGCCCGTCGTGGCCGCCCGCGACCTCCTCCAGGACGTCCAGGTCCCGCGCCAAGTGATCGTGGGCGCGCAGCGTGTCGCGGCCGGGCCGGTCGGAGAACCGCCACCCGGACGGCTCGACGCGCACCGGCATGTCGATCAGCAGCCCGGCCGTCCGCCCGGTCAGGTCGGCGCCGGGGCCGCGCGCGGGCAGCTCCGGCAGGTGCGGCAGGTCGGGCAGCTCGCCGAGGACGGTCCGCAGCGCCTCCGCCGGGTCGCTTCCCGGATACGACCCGATGCCGGTCGCCGTCCCGGCCTGCCAGGGATAACTCGTCACACCGGAAAGCCTAGCGGCGCGGTGATCAGAGCAGTTCCGCGAGCCGGTCCAGGTAGCGGAGCGTGTCGCCCTCGGGCTCGGTCTTCAGGTTGAACAGCACCTCGTCGACGCCCGCGGCCTCCAGTTCGGCGACGGTCTCGCGCCTCCCGGGCACCCCGAACACCGTGACCGGCACCCGGCGGCCCGCCCGCTCCCGCAGCTCGGCGATCTTCCCGGCGAGCACGTCGGTGCCGCGCCCGAAGATCGGCATCCAGCCGTCGCCGAACTCCACGACCCGGTCGAACGTCGTCGGCCCGGCCCCGCCGATCATCACGGGCGGGTGCGGGTCCTGGACGGGCTTCGGGTAGGAGAACACCGGGTCGAAGTCGACGAACTCGCCGTGGAACTCGGCCTCGTCCTTCGTCCACAGCTCCTTGACGGCCAGCACGCGTTCGCGGAGCAGCCGCATCCGGGTCGTCGGCTCGGTGCCGTGGTTGCGCATCTCCTCCCGGTTCCAGCCCGCACCCACGCCGAGCACGGCCCGCCCGCCGGAGACCAGGTCGAGGGAGGCGACCTCCTTCGCCAGATGGATCGGGTCCCGCTGGACGACCAGCGCGATGCCCGTCCCCACGCGGAGCCGCTCGGTCACCGCCGCCGCGGCGGTCAGCGCCACGAACGGGTCGAGCGTCCGGTAGTACATCCGGGGCAGCTCCGCCCCGCCCGGCCACGGCGACTCCCGCTTCACCGGGATGTGCGTGTGCTCGGCCAGGAACAGCGACCCGAGCCCGCGCTCCTCCAACGCCCGCCCGAGCGCCGCCGGCCCGATCCCGTCATCCGTCACGAACGTAGAAACACCGAACTCCACGTGCCTACTGTAGTGCCCTTGGCGTCGGGCCCTGGGGGCCCTCCTTCGGCGGGCACTACCATGCGATCGCTGCATCGCTTCGAACTCGCCTTGGCGGCTCGCTGCGCGATCAGGTTTCTCGCTTCGCTCGCAACCTGCCTTCGGACGCGGTCGCAGTGGTTCCGGTTGTCGCGGGGTTGCTGAGGTGGCTGAGGTCCGTGTTCAGTTCCGTGCCCAGGTCAGGCAGGGACGGTGGCGGTTTCCGCGATGGTGGATGACGCCAGGACGCGGTCGCCCGTGTAGAGGACGGCGGCCTGGCCTGTGGCGACGCCGCGGGCGGGGGTGGTGAGGGTGATGCGGAGGTCGTCGCCGTGCTGCTCGGCGGTGCAATCGTAGACCTCGCCGTGCGCGCGGAGCTGGACCTGGCAGGTGAACGGGCCGTCCGGCGCGTCACTCAGCCATACCGGGCGCTCGCCGGTGATCTCGCGGACGTCCAGTTCCTCGCGCGGGCCGACCGTCACCGTGTTCGTGACCGGGGAGATGTCGAGGACGTAGCGGGGACGCCCGTCCGGTGCCGGGGTGCCGATCTTCAGGCCCTTGCGCTGCCCGATCGTGTAGGCGTAGGCGCCGTCGTGCTCGCCGACCTCGTTGCCGTCGGTGTCGACGATCGGGCCCTTCGCGGCGCCGAGCCGCTCGGCGAGGAAGCCGCGCGTGTCGCCGTCGGCGATGAAGCAGATGTCGTGGCTTTCCGGCTTGTCGGCGACCTGGAGGCCGCGCCGCTCCGCCTCCCGGCGGATGTCGGACTTGGACGTGTCGCCGAGCGGGAACAGCGCGTGGGCGAGCTGCTCGGGCGTGCATACGGCGAGGACGTACGACTGGTCCTTGGCCGGGTCGACGCCGCGGCGCAGGACGCCGCCGTCCAGCCGCGCGTAGTGGCCGGTGCAGACGGCGTCGAAGCCGAGCGCCATGGCGCGGTCCAGCAGCGCGGCGAACTTGATCTTCTCGTTGCAGCGCAGGCACGGGTTCGGGGTGCGGCCCGCCGCGTACTCGCTGACGAAGTCCTCGACGACGTCCTCATGGAAGCGTTCGGCGAGGTCCCACACGTAGAACGGGATGCCGATCACGTCGGCGGCGCGGCGGGCGTCCCGGGAGTCCTCCAGGGTGCAGCAGCCGCGCGCCCCCGTCCGGTACGACTGGGGGTTGCTGGACAGGGCCATGTGGACGCCGGTGACGTCGTGGCCGGCCGCGGCGGCGCGGGCGGCGGCCACGGCGGAGTCGACGCCGCCCGACATGGCGGCGAGTACGCGAAGAGCCATAGTCCTTCGAGCGTACGCGGCGTGGCCCGGTAACCCGGTGCCATTTCCGCGTACGATTGGGGCCGCTATGGGAATCTTCCGCCGTCCGCGCGAGGCGTCCGCCGTCGTACCGCCCGCCATCAGCGAGTTCTGGGAGTGGTGGGCGCAGGCCCGCCCGACGATCGAGGCGTCGCTGGCCGCCGGGCCCGAGCCCGACGCGCCGGAGGCCGCCGTGCCCGGCGAGGGGCTGTCGGCGGAGACGATCGAGGAGTTGTCCCGCCGCGTCCACAAGATCCACTCGGGGCTGCAGTGGGAGATCGGCGGCGCCGACGACCGGACCTCGTCGCTGACCGTGACCGGCGGCGGCGACCCCGGGCTGCGCGGGGTCACCGAGCGCTGGGTGCGGGCCGCGCCGACCGGCGGCGCGGCCGGCGGCTGGCGCTTCCACCCGGCGCGCCAGGCCGACCCGGAGATGCTCTCCCAGGACCTCGTCCTCGGCGACCACGAGTTCGACCTGGAGTACGTCCGGCTGGGCATGCGGGCCGACACCGACCGCGCCCGCGTGCACATCAGCGCCTACCACCCCGACTTCCTGTTCGTCGCCGAGGACCAGCAGCTCCAGGTCGCGCTGAACGTCCTGTACTGGGCGCTCGGCGAGGACGACGTGGCCCGCTGGATCGGCGAGGTGACGATCGCCACGGAGGCGCCGATCGACTCGCTGGCGCCGTCGGTGCTGCCCGTGGTCGTCGAGCAGGTCGCCGAGCCGTTCGCCGAGCCCGCCTGGCTGACCGGCGAGGGCCGCACCCCGCGCGGGCACCCCGCCCGGCTCGGCGCCCGGTTCCCGCTGCACCGCCAGGACTACCCGCTCTGCGACCTGCACGTGGCGATCACCGTCCCGTACGCCAACAGCAACCCCGACCGGCTGCCGGTCGAGCCGTCGGCGGGCGCGCTGCGCGCCTTCGAGAAGAAGCTCACCAAGCTGGGCGACCGCGCGGTCCTCGCCGTCCGCGAGACGGGCGACGGCCTGCGCGTCTTCCACCTGTACGCCGACCCCGACTCGGGCGTCATCTCCGAGCTCGACCAGCTCGCCGCGGGCTGGCCGGAGGGCAAGGCCAAGGTCGCCTCCACCGCCGATCCCGCCTGGAAGGCCCTCGCGCCCTACCAGCCCTAGCGGGTCGCGTCGACCTTGCGCCAGCGGGCCTCGCAGAAGGAGTAGAGGCCGAAGGTCAGGACGCCGGCGGCGACGGCCGCCAGGCCCCAGGCGCCGGCGGGGGTGCCGGCGAACTCGCGGAGGGCGCCGTCCAGGCCGTGGGCCTTCTCCGGGTCGAAGGTGATGGCGGCGTAGGCGAGGAAGGCGCCGACGGCGAGGCCGACGAGGCCGCGGGCGGTGTTGCCGACGATCCCGAACGGCTGGACGAAGCGGCGGGCCCCGTCGCTCATCTCGGCGGTCTTGAGCTCGTCCAGGAACGCGCGGCGGACGGCGTTGACGATCACGACGGCGCCCCAGACCACGAAGCCGCCCGCGACCGCCAACACGAGCCAGCGGCCGCCGGGCTCGCCCATCACCCGCGCGGTGAGGGTCTTGGACTGCTGGTCGCTCGACGTGCCGTGGTGGCCGAACAGGAACGCCAGCGTCCCCGCGCAGCCCGCCGAGTACATGACGCCGCGCACGCCGGAGGCGAACCGCTGGACGGGCTTGTCACCGCCCGATATGGGACGTCCATACACGGCTTCGGCGTACTGCCAGAGGGCGAGAGCGGCGAACCCGGCCACCATCAGCCACAGGACGATCGGGCCACCGGGCTTGTCTGCGACGGCCTGCAGCGCGCCCTTCCGGTCGGCCTCCTTCCCGCCGCCGCCGAACGCCACCTGCAGGGCGAGCCAGCCGATGAGCAGGTAGAGGAGGCCGCGTGCGACCAGGCCCACGCGGGACATGTGGTGGAACCAGGGGTGTCCCGCCGCCTGCTTGATTCCTTCGCGCACGTCCGTCGTCACGGGCAACGCCGTCCCCGTTCAAGGGACGGTCAAACCTGGACAGATCAGCTCAGACCAGCACGGCGGGCGCGTTCGACCACCGGTCCGATGGCGTCGGCGAGGGCTTTCACGTCGGCCTCGGTGGAGGTGCGGCCGAGGGTGAAGCGCAGCGAGCCGCGGGCGCGCTCGGGGCTCGCGTCCATCGCGAGCAGGACGTGGCTGGGCTGCGAGACGCCCGCCGAGCACGCCGACCCGGTGGAGCACGCGATGCCGCGCGCGTCCAGCAGCATGAGCAGCGCGTCGCCCTCGCAGCCGGGGAAGGAGAAGTGCGCGTTGCCGGGCAGCCGGTCCACCGGGTCGCCGTTCAGGACCGCGTCGGGCACGGCGGCGCGGACGGCCTCGATCAGCCGGTCGCGCAGCTCGGCCAGGCGGCGCGCCTCGGCGTCCCGGTGCGCGACAGTGGCCAGGACGGCGGCGGCGAACCCGGCGATGGCGGGAGCGTCGAGCGTCCCGGACCGGACGTCGCGCTCCTGCCCGCCGCCGTGCAGCAGCGGCACCGGGTCGAGGAACACCGGCTCTTTGGGCTTCGCGAGCAGCAGCGCGCCGGCGCCGATCGGGCCGCCGAGCTTGTGGCCGGTGATGGTCAGGGCCTGCGCGCCGCTCGCCGCGAACCCGACCGGCAGCTGACCGGCCGCCTGGACGGCGTCGGTGTGCAGGGGGACGCCGCGCTCGCGGGCGGCGGCGGCGAGTTCCGCGATGGGCTGGACGGTCCCGACCTCGTTGTTGGCCCACATCACCGTGGTAAGCGCCACATCATCGCCGGAGCCCAGCGCATCCCGCAGAGTCTCGGGACGGACGCGGCCCAGCTCGTCCACCGGCAGCCAGTCGACTTTGGCGCCCTCGTGGTCGGCGAGCCACTGCACCGAG
The DNA here is from genome assembly GCF_013372625.1 of Actinomadura sp. BRA 177. Classification (GTDB taxonomy): domain Bacteria; phylum Actinomycetota; class Actinomycetes; order Streptosporangiales; family Streptosporangiaceae; genus Spirillospora. Next base: position 4,885 of record NZ_JABXFD010000498.1, on the reverse strand, counting down.
TCCATGACGGCGTGGTGCTCGATGGCGCCCGCCAGGATGCGGGTGCGGGCGGGGTCGGCGGCGCGGCGGGCCCAGAAGAGGCCCTTGACCGCGAGGTTGTCGGCCTCGGTGCCGCCGGAGGTGAACACGACCTCGCTAGGGCGGGCGTCGAACGCCTCGGCGATGATCTCGCGGGACTCCTCGACGACGCGGCGTGCGCGCCGTCCCACCGCGTGCAGGGAGGAGGGGTTCCCCAGCTCGCGCAGCTCCGCCGTCATCGCCTCGACGGCCTCGGGCAGCATCGGGGTCGTCGCCGCATGGTCGAGGTAGGTCACCACGCGGTCAACAGTATCCGCGCCCGGCCTGTTCCCCGCGGCTGCCCACACCGTTGCGCGGAAGGCGGGAATAGGGCCGCCCGGGGCCGGGTTCACCGTCTGTACCGTCCAGCCGGTACAGTGGAGGGATCATGAAGAGGGAAGCGCTGCTGGACGCCGCCGAGGCCGTCCTGTCCGAGCAGGGGACGCAGGCACTGACGCTCACCGCGGTCGCCGACCGCGCCGGCGTCAGCAAGGGCGGGCTGCTCTACCACTTCCCCACCAAGGAGGCGCTCGTCCGGGCGATGGTGGCGCGGGTCATCGAGGAGTTCGACGACCTGATCGCGACCTACATCGACTCCTACGGGGACGGCGCGCCGAGCGCCTACACCCGCGCCTACGTCGAGGCCACCTTCGAGATCCTCACCGGCGAGGCCCGCGCGTACCGCCGCTGGTCGGCGATCACCGCCGCAGCGGCCGACCCGGAGCAGGCCGAGCCGCTGAACGAGGCGATGCGCCGCTGGCACGGCCGCGACCCCGCCGAGGACCCGGACCCGGGCACCGCGATGGTCGTCCGCCTGGCCGCCGAGGGGCTCTGGGAAGTGGTGAGCCACGACCCCGCCCTCTACGGCCCGCGGCAACTCCAAGCCCTGAGACACCGCCTCCTGGCCCTGCTGGAGCGCTGACCCCGAGGGCCCACCCCACCGCCCCGGAGGCCGCCATGGCGTCCGGGGTGGACGTCCGTCATGAGGCCGCGCGAGCGGCACCGCGACCGGGGCGCGCTGCCCCGCTGAGCCTAGAAAGAGGTGAACCATGCTGTTCCGTGCCCGTTCGGGGGCGTTCCTGACCTTCGCGCTGGCCGGTCTGCTGACCGGAGTGTGGGTGGCGCGCATGCCCGCCCTGGCCGCCAAGTTCGGGACGTCCGAGGGCGAGATCGGCATCGTCGTCCTCGTCTGGGGGCTCGGCGCGATCGCGGCCATGCAGGCGCTGCGCGGCCTCATGGCGCGGGCGGGGAGCCGGACGGTGCTGCGGGTGGCCCTGCCGCTGACCGCGCTGTCCTACGTGGCGGTCGCGCTCGCGCCCACCTACGGGGTGCTGCTCGTGGCCGTCGCGCTGTTCGGCATGACGTTCGGGATCACCGACATCGCGATGAACGCGCAGGGCAGCGTCGTCGAGCACGCGTACCGCCGGTCGATCATGAGCGGCATGCACGCCGGCTGGTGCGTCGGCGCGATGAGCGGCGGGCTGTTCGGCGTCGCCACGGCCGCCGCCGGACTCGGGTTCACCGAGACCGTGCTGGCCGCCGCGCTGCTGTCGCTGCCCGCCGGTCTCGCGCTCGGCCGCACCTACCTGCCCGACCCGGTGGCGCCCGCCGCCGGGACGGGCCGCAAGGCGCGCCGCATGCCGCCCGCCGTCTACCTGATCGGCGTCCTGGGGTTCATCGCGTTCATGACCGAGGGCTCGATCGCCGACTGGAGCGGCCTGCTGCTGCACGACGAGCTGGGCGCCACGGAGGCCGTGGCCGCCGTCGGCTACCCGGTGTTCGAGCTGGCGATGCTGCTCGGCCGGCTGGTCGGCGACCGCGTCCGGATGCGCGTCGGCACCCGCCGCCTGCTGACCGGCGCGGGCCTCGGCACCGCCGCCGGGATGACCGTCGTCGTGCTGGCGCCGACGCCGGCCGTCGCGCTCGCCGGGTTCTTCGTGACCGGGCTGGTCGTCTGCACGGTCGTCCCGACGACGATCTCGCTGGCCGGGACCGCCGCGCCGGACCGCCCCGCCGCGGCCGTCGCCCAGGTCGGCGCGATGGGCTACGGCGGCCTGCTGCTCGGCCCGGTCGTGGTCGGCTTCCTCTCGGACGCCACGTCCCTGCGCGTCGGCGTCGGCACCGTCGTCGTGCTGGCCCTCCTCATCGCCGCCGGCGCCCGCTTCGTCCCCCTCCGCACGACGGCGGACGCGTTCACCCCCGCCCCGGCCGAGAGCACCGACCCCAGCGACACCCGTCCCGAACCCATCGCCGCATAGCGGAAAGGCCCCGGCGACGGGTGTCGCCGGGGCCGTTCGCGGGAGGTCACTTGCGCTTGGTGATCTCCTCGGTGAGCTGCGGCGCGACCTGGAAGAGGTCGCCCACGATGCCGTAGTCGACGAGCTCGAAGATCGGCGCCTCGGGGTCCTTGTTGATGGCGACGATGGTCTTCGAGGTCTGCATGCCGGCCCGGTGCTGGATGGCGCCGGAGATGCCGATCGCGACGTAGAGCTGCGGCGACACGGTCTTGCCGGTCTGGCCGACCTGGAACGAGTGCGGGTACCAGCCGGCGTCGGTCGCGGCGCGGGAGGCGCCGACGGCCGCGCCGAGCGAGTCCGCCAGGCCCTCGATGATCTTGAAGTTCTCGGCGCCGCCGACGCCGCGGCCGCCGGAGACGACGATCGCGGCCTCGGTCAGGTCCGGGCGCTCGCCCTTCTCCTGGACGACCTTCTCCACGATCTTCGCGCCCTTGTCGGCGTCCGACAGCGCGACCGACACCTGCTCCTCGGCCGGGGTGGCCGCGGCCGCCGCGGGGGCGACGGAGTTCGGCCGGACGGCGATGATCGGCGTGCCGGTCTTCACCCGGGCGTGCGCGATGATGCCGCCGCCGAAGATGGAGTGCTCGGCGACGAAGCCGTCGGTGACGTCCACGACGTCGGTGAGCACGCCGGAGCCGGTCTTGACCGCGAGGCGGCCCGCGATCTCCTTGCCCTCGGCGGTCGCGGCCACCAGCACGGCGGCGGGCGACTTCTCGCTCACCAGCTGGGCGAGCAGCGCGGCCTTCGGGGCGACGACGTAGGAGGTCAGCTCCTCGTCGGCGGCCACGTAGACCTTGCCGGCGCCGTACTCGCCGAGCCGGTCCTTGGCGCCCTCGTAGCCGGGGCCGACCCATACCGCGGCGGCCTCGCCGAGCCGGTTCGCCAGCGTCAGCAGTTCGAGCGTGACCTTCTTGACCTCACCGTCGACATGGTCGACGAGGACGAGAATCTCTGCCATTGTTCGCTAATCCCCTTCCCCGGTCAGACGAACTTCTTCGCCGCGAGGAACTCGGCGATCTTCACGCCGCCGTCGCCCTCGTCGGTCACGATCTCGCCCTTGGCGCGCGGCGGCGCCTCGGCGAAGTCGACCACCTCGGTGGCGGCGTTCGCCAGGCCCACCTGGGCCGCGTCGATGCCGGCGTCGCCCAGGCCGAGCGTCTCGACCGGCTTCTTCTTGGCCGCCATGATCCCCTTGAAGGAGGGGTAGCGCGGCTCGTTGATCTTCTCGACGACGCTGACGACCGCGGGCAGGCTCGCCTCGACGCGGTCGAAGCCGTAGTCGGTCTGCCGCTGCGCCTTGACGGACGTCCCGTCGATCTCGACCTTGTTGGCGAGCGACACCTGCGCGACGCCGAGCCGCTCGGCGAGCATCGCGGCGAGCACGCCGGTGCGCGCGTCGGTGGACTCCGAGCCGAGCACGACCAGGTCGAACCCGGTGCGGCCGAGCGCCTGCTGGATGGCGTAGGACGTCTGCAGCGCGTCGGAGCCCGCGAGACCGTCGTCGATGAGGTGGACGGCCTTGTCGGCGCCCATGGCGAGCGACTTGCGGATGGAGTCGGTGGCCTTGCCGGGACCCATGGTCAGGACGGTCACCTCACCGCCGTGGGCCTCCTTGATGCGCAGCGCCTCTTCGATCGCGTACTCATCGAGCTCGTTGATGACCCCGTCCGCCGCCGCGCGGTCGAGCGTGCTGTCATCGGACTTCAGCTTGCGGGGGCTCTCCGTATCGGGAACCTGCTTCACCAGGACGACGATGTTCATGGCCGGTGGCCGACCTCCCTGCACTCAGTTGGCCGCTGGGTGAGCGGCAGAGGGGCGCCGCCCATGACGGGTCGACGCGGACGTGCGCTTTCGAAGTCACAGCCTGCCAAATACCCGAACGTCCTTCGGAGCCGGGTCCCTGATTCGGCCGTGCACAAGCGATGTTACTAGCCAGTAGCCTACTGGCAAATCCCAGTTCGTGAGACCTTACCCACGTATCCGGGGCGTTCACGGCGCCTTCCGCGTCCCGAACCGGACGTGACGCACTTCACGTCTCACAGCCGGTTGACGGCGTGCTGGAGCCGGTCCAGCGCGCTCTCCATCGTCTGCTGCAGCCCGTAGAGCGGGGCGAAGCTCGGGGTCAGCGTCAGCGCCCCGACCCAGGCGAGCAGCGCGAGCCCGCCGAGGCCCACGACCGCGGCGGCGATCGGCCGGGGTCCCCGCGCGAGCGGCAGGAACATCCGCTCCAGTTGCCGGCGCGGGCCGTGCACGCCCGGCGCCGTCCACAGCACGGCCGCCCCCGCCCCCGCGCCGAACGCGCAGGCGGTGAGCGAATCGATCCGCCCGCCGAACGCCGACACCGCGACGAGCCCGAGCGGGACGGCGACCGTGAGCGCCGCCGCGTACGGGACGGTCAGCCGCGCCCGCCCGACGGCCCCCGCCCCGCCCGCCCCCGCCCGGGCGCCCGCGCGGGCCCGCCGCGGCCACACCCCCGCCGCCCCCGCGCCCGGCCCCCCCGACCCCGCGCCATGACCCCCCCCGCCGCGCCG
>NZ_JABXFD010000425.1 GCF_013372625.1 Actinomadura sp. BRA 177 | reverse complement strand
TTGTGCGGTGTGTGACCGCTGGGGTTCGCGCATGTCCTCTTGGCGGGCGGGTGCAGAGGTGTATAAGGGACGGGGAACGCCGTGGGCGCGGCGGCCGCCGGCGTGGCCGGGCCCGCGCCGGGCTGGTGCCAGCCCGCCTGGACGGTCTCGGCGAGCGTCGCCGGGTCCGTCGTCCCGTTGCCGACGAGCCGCCCGAGCACCTCCTGGACGGACGGCCGGCGCCGCGGGTCCTTGTCGAGCGCGGCGGCGACGACGTCCCGCAGGCCGGGGTCGAGCCCGTCCAGCTTCGGCTTCTCGTGCACGACCCGGTAGAAGATCTCCGGGACCGTGTTGCCCGCGAACGGCGCGGACCCCGTCCCCGCGTAGGCGACGACGCAGCCCCACGAGAACACGTCGGACGCGGGGGACACCTGCTCGCCGCGCAGCAGCTCGGGCGGCAGGTAGTTCGGCGTCCCGACGAACTGGCCGGTGCGGGTGGGGCCGTCGGAGGCGTCCAGCGCCCGTGCGATGCCGAAGTCGATCACGCGCGGCCCGGTGGACGACAGCAGCACGTTCGCGGGCTTGAGGTCGCGGTGCACGATCCCGGCGCCGTGGATGGCGGCGAGCGCGGTGGCGACGCCGACCGCGACGCCCTCCAGGTCGGAGCCGGGCAGCGGGCCGCGCTCGGCGACGGCGCTCTCCAGGCTCGGGCCCTCGATGTACTCGGTGACGACGTACAGCGGGTCGCGGTCGAGTTCGGCGTCGATCACGGGCGCGGTGCAGAACCGGCGGACCTGCCGCGCCGCCGTCACCTCGCGCCGGAACCGCTCCCGGAACGCGCCCTCCCCGGCCAGCTCCCGGTTGATCACCTTCACCGCGACGCGCCGCCCGGCCGTGTCCTCACCGAGGTAGACCGTCCCCATGCCGCCCCGGCCGAGCCGTCCGGTCAGCCGGTAGGGGCCGAGCTCCGCGGGGTCCTCGGGGCGCAGGGCCTCACCGTTCTCTCCTGCGTGCGTGGTCATCGTGATCCTGAAAGGGGAGTCGGGGAGTGTTTCGTAGCACCTTAGTGGGCTGCCGTCATGAGGCGGGCGGAGCTCCCTTGAATGGTGGTGGGTGGGGGCTGGAGGACGGTGCAGGAAGCCCTCAGGGGGTTCGGCGGTCGCGGGGAAGAGTGCGGAACGGCGGGAGTTTCTCGCCGGTGAGCCCGAACGCGTACGCCACGACGCGGTTCGACCAGCGCTGGCAGCCGACGACCAGCCCGTACAGCGGGCGCGGGTAGCGGCCGGTGAAGGGGATCACCAGCCAGCTGAGCACCATCACGATCACCAGCAGCGCGTACATGGTCAGCATCACGACCAGGTGCGGGATGACCAGCAGGCCCCTGAGCAGCGTGAACCAGCGTCGCGGGCCGCGCCACGCGTCCGGGAAAGGCAGGTCGACCGTGACGATCTGCTCGCCGTCCGGCTCGGGTTCCGGCACAGGGGCGGGCTCGGGGACGGGCCGCGGCTGCGGAACCTCCACCTGCTGCACGGGTTCGGGTGCGGGCTCCGGCTCGGGAATGGGGTCCGGCCCCTGCCACGACATCGAGATCGTCTCGGCGGCGCGCTCCGGATCGGCCTGCTCCTGCCCGACGAGCCGGGTGAGGACCTGCCGCGCCGTCGGACGGGCCGCGGGGTCCTTGCTGAGCGCGGCGGTGACGATCTCGCGCAGCCGCGGATCGAGGCCGGCGAGGTCCGGGTCCTCGTGGCCGATGCGGTGGAACGTCTCCGCGACCGTCTTGCCGTGGAACGGGGGACGGCCCGTCCCGGCGTAGGCGACGACGCAGCCCCACGCGAACACGTCCGATGCCTGCTCGACCGGCTCGCCGCGCAGCACTTCGGGCGCGATGTAGGACGGTGTCCCCACGAACTGGCCCGTGCGGGTCGGCCCGTCGGGAGCGTCCAGGGCGCGGGCGATGCCGAAGTCGATGACGCGCGGCCCGGTGGCCGACAGCAGCACGTTCGCCGGCTTCAGATCGCGGTGCACGATCCCCGCGCCGTGGATCGCGGCGAGCGCGGTGGCGACGCCGACCGCGAGGCCCTCCAGGTCGGAGCCGGGCAGCGCGCCGCGCTCGGCGACGGCCTTCTCCAGGCTCGGCCCGTCGATGTACTCGGTGACGATGTAGGGCGGGTCCTGGTCGAGTTCGGCGTCCAGGACGGGCGCGGTGCAGAACCGGTGGACGCGCCGCGCCGCGGTCACCTCGCGGCGGAACCGCTCCAGGAACGCCGGCTCCCCGGCCAGGTCCCGGTTGACGACCTTCACCGCGACCCGCCGGCCGTCCGGCTCGGCGCCCAGGTAGACGGTGCCCATGCCGCCGCGGCCGAGCCGCCCGAGCAGGCGGTAGGGGCCGAGGACGCGGGGCTCGTCCTTCTCCAGGGGTCCGGCGGCGGTCGTCGTCATGGGGGGCGGCGCTCCTCGGAAGATCGTCTTTCCGGCCCAGCCTATGGGAGTCAGGAGGGTCGGAAGAGACGGTCAGGGAATCAGCAGGAGCTTGCCGGTGCTGCGCCGCGCCTCCAGATCGGCGTGTGCGGCGCCGGCCTCGGCTAGGTCGTAGCGGTGCCCGACGTGCACCTTTACGTCGCCTGACGCGACCCATCCGTAGACGTCGGCGGCGCGCTCCAGCAGTTCCTCGCGCTTCGCCACGAAGTGGCCGAGCGACGGCCGCGTCAGGTACACCGATCCGGCCTTGTTGAGCCGCTGCGGATCGAACGGCGGCACCGCGCCCCCGGCCGCGCCGAACAGCGCCAGCGTGCCGCGCGGCCGCAGGCTCGCCAGGCTCCCGTCGAACGTGGGCGCCCCGACACCGTCGTACACGGCGGCGACACCCTCGCCATCGGTCAGCTCCCTGACCCGGTCGGCGAAACCGTCGTAGTTCATCGTGACGTCCGCGCCCGCGTCCTTGGCGAGCTTCTCCTTCTCCGGGGTGGACGCCGTGCCGATGACGCGCGCGCCGAGCGCCTTGGCCACCTGGGTGAGCAGCAGGCCCATCCCGCCCGCCGCCGCGTGCACGAGGACGGTGTCGCCGGCCTGGATCGGGTACGTCGACCGGGTCAGGTAGTGCGCCGTCATGCCCTGCAGCAGTGATGCCGCCGCGTCCGCGAGCTCGACGCCGTCCGGGACGGGGACGACCTGGTCCGCCGCGACGACGGCCTTCTCCGCATAGGCGCCCTGCACGTTGGCCCAGGCCACGCGGTCGCCCGCCGAGAACTCGCGGACGCCGTCGCCGACCGCCGCGACCGTTCCCGCCGCCTCCACGCCCGGCGTGTACGGAAGCTCCTGCGGGTACGCGCCCGTCCGGTAGTACACGTCGATGAAGTTGACGCCGGCCGCCGCGACGTCGATCAGCACCTCGCCGGGGCCGGGCTCCGGGACGGGACGCTCCGCCGGCTCCATGACCTCGGGTCCGCCGGTCCGGGTGATGACGATCGCGCGCATGTGGTCCTCCTGCGGCTCGGATGGGGCGATCACGAGAACCGGGCGCCCCCTGGCGGCTATTCCACCGGCGGGACGGTCAAACCCAGTCGCGCATCGTCCGTCCCGCGAGCGTCACGGCCTCCTCCACCCGGGCCGCGACCGTCCCGGCGTCCCAGATCTCGCGGCGGGCGCACTCCTCGAACGCGACCTTGACCGCCGCCAGGTAGAACGCGACGACGATCCGCGGCCGCAGGTCGTGCTCCAGGTCGACGTCCTCGCGCCGCGCGATCTCGGTGGCGAGCGCGTCCGCCGACGCCGAGTACCTGGCCATCTGCGCGGCCATCAGCGACGGCGTCGACTCGATCACCTTGCGGGCGCGGCGGAACCTCGCGCCCTCGGCGGGGTCGCTCTCCGCGATCGTCCGCAGCACCACGCGCAGCGACTCGAACAGCGCGGTGAACGGCCGCTCGCTCGCCGGACGCGCCGCGAGCGCCTCGCCGAGCACCTGGTCGTGCTCGGCGAGGAAGCCGGTGACGACGTCCTCCTTGGTGGCGAAGTAGCGGAAGAACGTCCGCTGCGACACGTCCACCGCCGCGACGATCTCGTCGATCGTCGCGGCCTCGTAGCCCTTGGCGAGGAACAGCTCCAGGGCCGCGTCGATGAGCGCGAGCCGGGTCCGCTGCTTCTTGCGCTCGCGGAGCCCGGCCAGCGCGCGCTCCTGTGCCGGGGAACCTGACGTGGGGCCTGACGGGTCGCCGGCGGGGACGGCGCTCATCGGCTCGCTCCTTCTATCTGCCTGACGCGGGCACGGCCTGCCCGTCTTAAAAGAGGCTTTTATCACGGACGGACCCTCCGTATGCAGGGCGGGTTCCGGCCGCCGGAAGGCGCATTGGCGCACGCGGGGGCGGCGCGTCGCGTCCCTCCCCGGGAACCATCCCCGCGGGAACGGCAAACAGCCGTCCCACTCTCCGGATTCTCGCTGCGCAGCCGCCTTTTTCGGGTCATGCTGAAAGCCGGTCACCATTCGTCGCCGGATGATCGCCCAAGGTCATCGGGGACGATCCGGACCGTGATGAGGCGGCTGATGTGTCTGTAGTCGGTGGGCGCGGGATCGCCGAGACGCGCCGCAATCACCTCGCGGCGCTCGCGCGCGAGGTCGAGGCACGGGGGCTGGCCTGGCGGTTCGCCGGCCCCGACGAGTCGCTGCTGGCCGTCTACGGCCCGCGCACCGGCCGCCGCCTCATGGTGGTCGCGACCCCCGCCGGCGACGGCTGGTCCTACCTGTGGCCCGACGGCGGCCTGGCCGACGTGACCGACGTCGAGGCCGCCGCCGACCAACTGACCCGCCTGCTGACCTGATACCCGCCTTGCCCCCGGAGCGGCGCCTTCTCTAGACTCCGAGGCGAACGTTTGTTCGAATGACCGCATGTTCTTCCCCCGTGCGGTGAGCGCGAGGGGGAGGGCGGATGACACGCGTGTTCGGCGATCCGGTGGACGTCTGGGTGAGCGATGGGCGGCCGGTCCGGTTCGTCTGGCGCGGCCGGCTCTACGCCGTGCGGCGGGTGCTGGAGCACTGGGTCACGACCCGTGACTGGTGGCGGGAGCAGCAGCCCGCCGGCGAGGCCACCGGGGAGCGGGAGTTCTGGCGGGTCGAGGCGACCCCGGACAGGGAGATCGGCGTCTACGAGCTGCGCTACGACGTGGCCGCCGACAGCTGGCTGCTCTCCCGGGTATGGGACTGACGTGCACATTCATGTCGCTTCGGGCTATTCGCTCCGGTACGGCGTCGCAGCACCGGCGGCGCTGGCGGAGCGCGCGGCGGGCCTCGGTATGGAGACGCTGGCGCTGACCGACCGGGACGGGCTGTACGGCGCCGTCCGTCACGTCCGGTCATGTGCGGAGATGGGGATCGGGGCCGTCGTCGGCGCCGATCTGCGGGTCGCCTCGACGGGTGAGGAACGCGTCGTGGTGCTCGCCGAGGGGCGGGCCGGGTGGCGGTCGCTGTGCCGGCTGGTGTCGGCGGCGCACGCGGCGGGCGAGCGCGGGAACCCCGTGGTGACGCGGGAGATGGTCGGCGCGCACGCCGAGGGGCTCATCGTGCTGCTCGGCCCGGCGTCCGACGTTGGACGGGCCATTGGCGGACGGCGTCCGGACGTCGCGGCGGCGCGGCTGGACGACTGGCGCGCCACGGCCGAGACCGTGATCGAGATCGTGAACCACTACGGCAGGGGGGAGGGGCCGCGCGCCGCCCGGATGCTGGCGCTCGCCCGCGAGGCCGGGGTGCCGGCGGTGCTCGGCAACGCCGTCCGGTACCTGGATCCGGCCGATCACCCGGTCGCGCAGGTGCTGGACGTGACGCGCAAGCTCGTCCCGCTGGACCGGCGCCATCTCGACGACCACACCGGGCACGCCTATCTCAAGTCGATTCCGGAGATGCGGCAGGTCGCGGAGCTCAGTTGCGGCGCGGAGGAGGCCGAGGCGCTGATCGGCGCGACGCGGAGGCTCTCCGAGCGGTGTGTGCTGGAGGCCGGTCGTGATCTCGGGATGGACGACGTCCACCTGCCGGCCGTGGAAGGCGATCCCTACGCGCGGCTCGTCGCGCGGTGCGGGGAGGGGATGGCCCGGCGCGGGCTCGAAGGGGCGCGCAGGGCTGTCGACCGGCTCGACGCGGAACTCGGTGTCATCGCCCGGAAGGGGCTGGCGCCGTACTTCCTCACGGTCGCGGACGCCGCCGCGCTGATCCGGGAGCGCGGCATCCGCTGCGCGATCCGCGGCTCGGGCGCGGGCAGCCTGGTCAACTACCTGCTCGGCATCGGCGACCTCGACCCGCTGCGGCACGACCTGCTCATGGAGCGGTTCCTCGCCGACAGCCGCGAGGGGCTGCCCGACATCGACCTGGACGTGGAGTCGGCGCGGCGGCTGGAGGCGTACCGGGCGCTGTTCGACCGGTTCGGCGCCGACAGCACGGCGTGCGTGTCGATGATGGAGACCTACCGGGCGCGCAGCGCGCTCCGCGACGTCGGCAACGCGATGGGCCTCCCGCCGGCGGAGATCGACGCGATCGCCAAGGCGTTCCCGCGGATCCGGGCGAGCCAGATCCGCACGGCGCTGGACGACCTGCCCGAGCTGCGGCAGAGCAACCTGGCGGCGGGCCGCCTGGAGGTGCTGTTCCGCATCGCCGAGCGGCTGGACGGCCTGCCCCGCCACATCGCCATGCACCCGTGCGGCGTCCTGCTGTCGAACCCGACGCTGCGCGACCGGACGCCGGTCGAGCAGGCCGCCGCCGGGTTCCCGATGAGCCAGTTCGACAAGGACGACGTCGAGGCGATGGGCCTGCTCAAGCTCGACGTCCTCGGCGTGCGGATGCAGTCGGCGCTGGCGCACGCGGTCGCGGAGGTCGCGCGGGTCTCGGGGGAGGAGATCGCCCTGGAGGACGTCCCGCGCGACGATCCCGCGACGTTCGCGCTGATCCGCACGTCCCGCACGCTGGGCTGCTTCCAGATCGAGTCGCCCGGCCAGCGGGACCTCGTCGGCCGGCTCCAGCCGCGCGACCTGGACGACCTGGTCATCGACATCTCGCTGTTCCGGCCGGGCCCGGTCAACTCCGACATGGTGTCGCCGTTCCTGGAGTCGCGCGCCGGGACCCGCGAGCCCGCCTACCCGCATCCCGACCTCGAACCGGCGCTGCGGGAGAGCCTCGGCGTGGTCGTCTTCCACGAGCAGGTGCTCCGCGTCGTCGACGTGATGACCGGATGCGGCCTGTCGCAGGCGGAGGCGGCGCGGCGGAGCCTCGGCGACGAGCGGGGCCAGGCCGTGGTCGGCGCGTGGTTCCGGGAGCGGGCGCTGGCGCGCGGCTACGACGAGCCGACCGTCGACCGCGTCTGGCGGACGCTGACCGCGTTCGGCGCGTTCGGCTTCTGCAAGGCGCACGCGGCGTCGTTCGCGCTGCCCACCTACCAGTCGGCCTGGATGAAACGGCACCACACGGCCGCCTTCTACGCGGGCGTCCTCACCCATGATCCCGGCATGTATCCGAAGCGGGTCATCCTGGACGACGCGCGGCATTTCGGCGTCCCGATCCTGCCGCTGGACGTCAACCGCTCGGCCGCCGAGTGGCACGCCGAACCCATCTCCGCGGGCGGCGCGACCGGGATCCGGGTGGCGTTGAGCGAGGTCAAGGGCATCTCCGACCGGGAGGTCGGCAAGATCGTCGAGGCCCGGCCGTACGGGTCGCTGACCGACTTCTGGCACCGCGCCCGCGTGTCCCGGCCGACCGCCGAGCGGCTCGTGCTGGCCGGGGCGTTCGACACCGTCCACGGCGCCGTCCCGCGCCGCGACCTGCTCTGCCGCGTCGGCGCCCTGGACCGCGCCACCGCCCGCACCGCCCCGGTCGAAGGCCAGCTGCCCCTCGCCGACGACGCCGGCCTGGAGATCGACCTGGCCGAGCGGATCCCGGCGGGGGAGCTGCCGCCGATGACGCCCGCCGAGATCGTCGAGGCGGAGCTGGACATCCTCGGCATGGACGTGAGCCGGCACGTCCTGACCTTCTACGACGGGCTGCTCGCCGCGCTCGGCGTCGTCCGCGCCGCCGACCTGCCGGGACGCCCCGACAAGAGTGAGGTCCTGGTCGCCGGGGTCAAGGTCGCCACGCAGACCCCGGCCGTCCGGTCGGGGCAGCGCGTCATCTTCGCCACGCTGGACGACGCGACCGGCCCCGTCGACCTCACGTTCTTCGAGTCGGTGCAGGACCGGTGCGCCGCCACCGTGTTCGGCGCCTGGCTGCTCGTCGCCCGCGGCCGTATCCGCCATGCCGGGGACCGCGCCGTCTCGATCACCGCGAGCGCCTGCTGGGACCTGAACGTCCTGCACGAGGAGTGGCGCCGGGGCGGGCCGGACGCCGTCCGCGCCGCCATGGCCGGCACGGCCTCGCACGGCCGCCCGGTCGGGCGCCGCGTCGTCCACCCGACGGGCTTCGCGACGTCCCCGTACGCCGACATCGGGCACGCGGGCCCCGCCATCAAGCGTCCCCCGAGGGGCGCCCTCTGGCACACCAGCCCGGGCAGCTCCGGTTAGCTCTCGCGGACGAGCTGGAGGCGGGTGATCTGGAAGACGGTGGCCATGCAGAGGGCGGCGGCGAGCGCCTGGAACGCGGCGGCGGCGACGCCGAGGTGCACGTCGAAGCGCGCCTCGGCGAGCGTGTTCACGCTGCCGTGCGTGAACGCGTGGCCGAGGAGCAGCCCGAGGAGCGCGCAGACCCACCAGCCCGCCACGACGAGCCCGGCGGCCTGGCGTTCGGCCGTCCGGTACCGGCCACTGTTCACCCAGACCTCGTACACCACCCGGGGCGGCACCCACAGGTTCACGACGGGCACCAGCCAGCCGAGCAGCACCCAGGCGCGGTGGTGCCGGTGCGGCCCCGGCGACTGCCGGAACGCCCGCCACAGCCAGGGCAGGTAGAGCAGCCCGGTGACCCCGGCCATGATCGCGCCGATCGTGAACACCTCGCCGTAGGGGGCGAGGGCCTGGCCGGTGGCCACCGCGTCGTAGCTGTCGTGCGTCGCCCCGCGCAGTGGATGCGCCAGCCTGAGCAGGCTGATCCCCGCGCCGAGCGCGACGAACGCGTTGAAGCCGAGCAGCATGAACACGGCCACGCCGACCGCCCGGAAGTCGCGGCGGCGCGCCCACGCACCGCATGCCGGGCACCGGTCGACCTCCGTCGGGATGATGTCGCCGCACAGCGCGCACGGCATGGGTCCACCTCCCCTGGTTTCAGCGGTTGGCCTTTGCGGTCGCTTGCTTTGGATACTACGTACGTTTGACTGACCGGGCCCAAGAAGGGTTCACCCCGGCATGGCTCTGGAAACGTCACGGGTGGAACACGAACCACATGGCGGCGGCGGTCGCGGCGGCGGTTCCGGCGGCCCACGCGGCGAGCCGGCCGAGGCCGCCCGTGGCCAGCAGCCGCTCGGGACGGAACCCGGTCACGGCGAGCAGCGCCCACCACTCGGCGGTGAGCGCGACCGTCGCGTACAGCGACCCGAAGCCGATCAGCGAGAAGAGCAGGACGGTCCCGGCCGGGGTCGCGACGTGCGCGAACAGCGAGGGGCCGCGCGCCGGCCCGTGCACGCCGCGGCGCAGCCCGAGCAGGACGGCCGCCCAGCCGACGCCGCCCAGCGCCCAGATGACCAGGACGGTCACGGGCAGCCCGTGCAGCGACTCCGGTGCCAGTGCCGTCTTCCTTCCCCGAGTGTCCCGTATCCGTGCCCGTTGCCCGCGGGTCAGGTCATGAGACCCGACTCCCACGCCCAGGCGGCCGTCTCCACCCGGTTCCGGGTGGCCAGCTTGCGGTGGACGCTCCCGAGATGCGTCTTGACCGTGGACAGCGACACCAGCGACCCGCCGCTCGCCGCAGCGCGGACCGCCTCCACCAGCAGCGCGGGCCCGCTGTCCTTCAGCAGGAACCCGGCCGCGCCGCCGCGCAGCGCCCCGTACACGTACTCGTCCATGTCGAACGTGGTGACGATCACGATGCGGGGCGGGTCGGGGACGCCCGGCCCGGCCAGCGCGCGGGTCGCCTCCAGGCCGTCCATCTTCGGCATCCGGATGTCGAACAGGCACACGTCGGGACGGAGCCGGCGGGCCAGCGCGACGGCCTCGGCGCCGTCGGCGGCCTCCCCGACGACCGCCATGTCGGGCTGCGAGTCGACGATCATCCGGAACCCGGTCCGGACCATCTGCTGATCGTCGGCGACAAGTACGCGGATGGCCACAACGCCGATTCTGTCAGCATTCGCCGATCACCGCTCCCCGCCCGGCAGCACCGCGACGACCTCCCAGCCGCCCTCCGGGCGCGGGCCCGCGTGCAGCCGCCCGCCGAGCGCGCCGACCCGCTCGGCCAGCCCGGTCAGCCCGAACCCGCCGGACGGCAGCATCCGGCCGCGGCCCCGCGCGTCGTCCCGTACCGCCACCTCGACGCCGCCGCCGACCCGGCCGAGGGTGACCCGCACGGCCTCGCCGTCGGCGGCGTGCTTGCGATGTTGGTCAGCGCCTCCTGCACGACGCGGTGGGCCGACGCCGCCACCTCGGGCGGCAGCGCGCCGAGGCCGGGCGCCAGCGACAGCGTCGTCGGCGGGTGGGTGAACCCGGCGACGAGGTCGCGGAGCTGCGCGAGGTCCCCGACGGGACGGGTGGTCGAGCCGTCGTCCCCGAGGGCGTCCCCGTCCGGCGCGTTGACGTGCTGCGCGTCCCGCAGCAGGCCGACCATGCGGCGCATCGAGGTCAGCGCCTCCGTGCCGGCCTTCTCGATGCCGCCGAACATCGTGTCGAGGTCCTCCGGCGACTGCCCCGCCCCCGCCTGCGCCGCGAACCGCGCCGCCTGCGCCTGGACGACGATGCCCGTCACATGGTGGGCGACGAAGTCGTGCAGGTCGCGGGCCAGCTCCAGCCGCTCGTCCCGGCGCGCCGCCGCCAGCGACCGGGACCGGCGCGCGTCGAGGGCGCGCAGGTAGAGGCCGACGCCGAGGGCGATCGCCACGGTGATGCCGAGCGGCGCGGTGAACAGCGCGGCGGCGAACACCGACCAGCGCAGCGGCGTCGCGAGGACCGCCGCGCCGAGCAGGAACGCCAGCGGGACGAGCCGATCGCGGGGCGTCTTCCACACGACCCGCGCGATCACGATCAGCAGGCCGCCGATCTCCGCGAACACGCTCGGGGTGCCCCAGTCCGGCCGGACCGCCGTCCCGAGGTACAGGGTCGTGAACGCCGACAGGGCTCCGGCGGCGACCGCCCATGGAACGAGCCGTCCGGAGATCGCCGCGACGTTGGCGACGGCGGCGACGACCACCATCCACACGATGGGGGCGTTCGCGAGCCCGATGCCCAGGCAGACCAGCAGGAACAGGCCCGCGAACGCCGCGTAGGCGATGCGCACCACGCAGCCGCCCACCGAGTGGATGCGGTCCAGCCCTGCCCCTACGTCGCTCACGCTCAAGCAGGGTACGGCCCGTCGCGGGATGCCGGATCGACCGTTCGGCCGATCCCTGCCGTCCGCCGGCCCCTGCCCGAACGCGCAGCCCGCCCGGACAGTCGAATAAGTATTCGAAAATGTCAGAGGTAGCTCGTAGCGTTGGCCGCGTGACTTGGGCGACACCTGGGAACAGATGTCGAACCGAGTGGCTTGTAATGACGTACTTAGGGGTATGTGACAACCGGTGGCACCCGCACTGGAGCGGCCCACCGGGGTTCAAGGAAGGGGTGTTGGCATGAGCGCAGCGACCGGCACGTTCCATCTCTCCCACCCGCGGCTCGACGGGCCCGCTGAGCGGACCGTCGTGGAGCCGTGGCTCACCGAGCTTTCGCACGCGTCGCTGAACGCCTATGCCGAGCCCGCGCCCGCGCTGGCCCCGGTCGAGGCCCTGCCGATGAGGCCGCGGCCCGTGCCCGCCCGCCGCCGGATCGCCGCGGCGGCCTGACGGACCGGCGAGAAGGGGATCGAGACTCCTCGATCCCCTTTTCTCATGCCCGCCCGTCTCACATATTGATATTCAGTTCTCAAACTATGAGAAAGCGGCGTAGTGTCGGGGCACCGGACACAGAGAGGTGATCCCGATGCCGGCCTACACCCACGGCCACCACACGACCGTCCTGAGCTCGCACCAGTGGCGGACGGTCGAGAACTCCGCCGCCTACCTGATCGAGCACCTGCGCCCCGGCCTGTCCGTGCTGGACGTCGGCTGCGGCCCCGGCACGATCACCGCCGGCCTGGCCGAACGCGTCGCCCCGGGGCGCGTCGTCGCCGCCGACTCCGCCGAGACCGTCCTGGACGAGGCCCGCAAGAGCACCGCCGCCCTGGACAACGTCGAGTTCGCGGTCGCCGACGTCCACGCCCTGGACTTCCCCGACGACACCTTCGACATCGTCCACGCCCACCAGGTCCTGCAGCACGTCGCCGACCCCGTCCAGGCCCTGCGCGAGATGCGCCGCGTCACCCGGCCCGGCGGCGTCGTCGCCGCCCGCGACGCCGACTTCGGCACGATGATCTGGTATCCGCGGCCGCCCGCCATGGACGCCTGGCTGCCCGTCTACTACAAGGTGGCCCGCGGCAACGGCGGCGAGCCCGACGCCGGCCGCCGCCTGGTCTCCTGGGCCCGCGCCGCCGGCTTCACCGACGTCACCGCGTCCGCCTCCGCCTGGTGCTACGCCACGCCGGACGAACGCGAATGGTGGAGCGAGTCCTGGGGCGGCCGCCTGAGCAACTCAGCGGTCGCCGACCAGGCCGTGGCCGGCGGCCACGCGACCCGCGAAGAACTCCAGAAGATCTACGCGGGCTGGAAGGAGTGGGCCGCCGCCGAAGACGGCTGGTACTCGGTCACCCACGGCGAGATCCTCTGCCGCCCCTGACCGCTCAGCGGCGCTTCACGGCCATGGGGAGCGACGTGAACCCGCGGACGTAGGGGGTGCGCGGCCGCCGTCCCGCCGCCGGGTCCAGCTCGAAGGCGGCGATGCGGGCCACCATCTCCTCCAGGACGACCCTGGGCCGGAAGCGGCCACGGCCTGTCAGAAGGGGTCGGTGAGTTCGCCCAGCTTGTCGGTCAGCTGGAGGTTGTGGGAGTAGTCGACCTGGACGGTGACGACGGAGACCGCGTCCTCGGCCAGGGCCTTGCGGAGGGTGGGGAGCAGGTCGCCGGCGGACTCCACGCGGTGGCCGCGGGCGCCGAAGCTCTCCGCGTACCGCACGAAGTCGGGGTTGCCGAACCTGATGTGGGAACTGGTGCCGAGGTCGAGGTCCATCTTCCACTCGATCAGCCCGTAGGCGGAGTCGTCCCAGATCAGGACGGTGATCGGGATGTTCTCCCGGACGGCCGTCTCCAGCTCCTGGGAGTTCATCAGGAACGCGCCGTCGCCCGTCGCGGCGAGCACGTTCCGGTCGGGGTGCGCGAGCTTCGCGGCGATCGCGCCCGGCACGGAGAAGCCCATGGACGACAGGCCGTTGGAGACGATCAGGGTGTTCGGCTCGTACGTCGGATACATGCGGGCCATCCACATCTTTACCGCGCCGGTGTCGGCGAGGACGATGTCCTTGCGGCCCATGGCGGCGCGGATGTCGGCGACGATGCGGCGCGGGGAGAGCGGGTGGCCGTCCTCGGTGGCGCCCTCGGCCAGCTCCTCGCCCAGCATCTCGCGGATCCGATGGGACGTCGAGCGGAGCTCGTCCCTTGAATGGTGGTGGGTGGGGGCTGGAGGACGGTCGTTGGCGTCGAAGCGGCGGTGGACGGTGTCGGCGAGGGCGGTCAGCGACGGGGAGATGTCGCCCTGGACGCCGACCGCGACGGCGTAGTGGTCGTCGACCTCGGCGGGGAACTGGTGGATGTGGATGATCTTCTTGTCGGCCGCCGGGTTGATCTTGACGGGGTCGAACTCCTGCAGCTCGTAGCCGACGGTGATCAGCACGTCCGCCTCGTCGAAGCCGAAGTTGACGTAGTCGTGCCGCATGAAGCCGACGGCGCCGAGGGCGTTGCGGTGGTCGTCCGGGAAGACGCCCTTGCCGTTGAACGTGGTCGCGACCGGCAGCCCGAGGTGTTCGGAGAAGTAGACCAGCGCGTCGCTCGCGCCGGCGCGGGTCGCGCCGTGGCCGGCGAGGACGATCGGCCGCCGGGCGAGCGCGAGCACGTCGGCGGCGCGGGCGAGCTGGGACGGCGACGGCTCCTGCGTCCGGACGACGTTCAGCGGCAGCGGCGCGAGGTCGGGGGAGACCTTCGCGGCCTCCACGTCCTCCGGGATGGCCAGGTAGACGGCGCCGGGACGTTCGGTCTGCGCGGTCTTGAACGCCTTGCGCACCATCTCGGGCAGCGCCTCGGCGCGCGGCGCCAGCTCCGCCCACTTGGTGATCGGGCGGAACAGCGAGACGAGGTCGATGACCTGGTGCGACTCCTTGTAGATGCGGTCGAGGCCGACCTGCGCGGAGATCGCGACGACGGGCGTGCTGTTGGTGGTCGCGTCGGCGACGCCGAGCTGCAGGTTGATCGCGCCGGGGCCGAGCGTCGCGGACGCCACGCCGGCGCGGCCGGTGAGCCGGCCGTAGATCTCGGCCATGAACGCCGCGCCCTGCTCGTGCCGGACGAGGATGTAGCGGATCGACGAGTCGTTCAGGGCATGGACGAAATGGATGTTCTCCTCGCCCGGGATGCCGAAGACGTATTCGACGCCCTCCGCCTCAAGCGTCCTGACCAGCAGGCGGGCGGCGTCTTGCTGCGTGGACATCGTGTGTCCCATCTCCAGTCGCGTGTCTCTGGGTGCCTTTGGTGCAGCACCCGGACCGGTACCCCCATTCCGCGCCGTGATGTGGAGTTGATCTCAGTCGGCCGGCTCCGGGCGGCGGTTCCTGCCGGACGGTGACCGCCGGGGCCGGATGCGGCCACTTCGAGGCCGGGAGCGTCCGGCCGTTCCGGTGATCATCTGAGGCGTCCATCCAGGGTAATCCGGACATTAGCCGTGACAGATACTCGTCAACCATCAGTCGGAAATACCCGGAAACTCCTGCCCTTGCCTTGACTCATCCAGTTTCTGGCTATCGTGATCAAAGTCAGGGGGATGGAATCCGTCGACTCCCCGCATCCGGATTCCGCTCAACGGGGACATGTATCGAAAGGAATCTGGGCGTGTCCGTATCTCATGGCATGCCGTCGGGGGCCCTCGCCATCGCCGGCGGTGCGACGAGCGGAAGCTTCGGCAGGATGTTTCCGCAGCTCACACCGCGCCGCTCCACCGGGCTGGAGACGGCGCTCCGCTTCGGTGCTCCCGGCGGGCTGATGGACGGCGGAGACACGACCGACGACCAGCTCGACCCCGAGCTGCCGGCCGGCTTCACCTTTTTCGGCCAGCTGATGGACCACGATCTGACGCTGGACGTCCTGTCGCAGCTCGGTGAGCAGAACGACCCGCGCCGCAACATCGACTTCCGGACGCCGCGGCTCGAACTGGACAACGTGTACGGGGCCGGGCCGGTCGTCAGCCCGCAGCTCTACGACGGCTCACGGGAGGGCCGGCTGGCGCTCGGCGCCGACGGGGCCGACCTCGCGCGGACCGGGCAGGGCCTCGCGCTCATCGGCGACCCGCGCAACGACGAGAACATGCTCCTCGCCCAGCTCCATCTGGCGATGATCAAGTTCCACAACCGGGTCACCGACCTGCTCGTCGCGGGGCAGATCACGGACGCCTTCGGGGCGGCACTGCCGCCGCTGCCGCCGGACGAGCCGCCGACGCAGCAGCCGGGAGTGCCGCTCGACCAGCTGCTGGACGTGTCGAACTACTTCGACACGCTGTTCGCGTCCGCGCGGCGGCTGGTCCGCTGGCACTACCAGTGGATCATCGTGCACGAGTTCCTGCCGCGCTTCGGCGAGCCCGAGGTCGTGCGGGACGTCGAGGAGAACGGGTGCCGGTTCTTCCGGCCGGGCGGCACGCCGTTCATCCCGCTGGAGTTCGCCGCCGCGGCGTTCCGGTTCGGGCACGCGACGATCCGCTCCACCTACCGGGTCAACGAGGACTTCACCGGCAAGATCTTCCCGGACGACCCGGACAGCCCCTCGCTGCCGCGCACCGACCTGCGGGGCGGGCCCGTCGCACCGGAGAACGCGGTCGACTGGCGGTTCTTCTTCCAGGCGTCCAAGGAGATCAGGCCGCAAACCACACGGCGGCTCCAGGCCTCGCTCAACACGCAGCTGCTGGACCTGCCCGTCTCCGCGGTGCCGGGCGCTCGCGAGGGCGCGCTGGCGCGGGGCGTTGTCCGGGGTGGCGCGGTGGGCTTGGGGTGCCCGTCTGCAGCAGTGCTGTCGCTTTAACACATCTGACGCT
>NZ_JABXFD010000422.1 GCF_013372625.1 Actinomadura sp. BRA 177 | reverse complement strand
TCCACCGCCCCGCCGCCCCCCTCGGAGGAACGATGACCGAAGCCGTCCCGGCCGCGAGCGCGACACGCGAGCCCTGGCAGGACCCCGGGTCACCGGCCGCCGAGCGGGTCGCCGACCTGCTGGCCCGGATGACGCCGGAGGAGAAGGCGGGGCAGCTCGCCGGGTTCTGGGCGATGCCCGCCGAACCGGGCGAGCCCGTCGCCCCGATGGAGGACGACTCGAACGAGACCGCCCCGGCCCTGGACGAGGTCGTCGAGCGGGGCCTCGGCCAGCTCACCCGCGTGTTCGGGACCTCGCCCGTCCCGGCCGCCGAGGGCGCCGCCCGGCTGCGCGAGCTGCAGCGCCTGGTCGCCGCCGGCAACCGGTTCGGCATCCCGGCGATCGCGCACGAGGAGTGCCTCAACGGCTTCATGACGTGGGGCGCCACCGTGTTCCCCAGCCCGCCCGCGTGGGGCGCCACCTTCGACGCCGACCTCGTCGGCGAGATGGCCGCCGCGATCGGGTCCAGCATGCGCGCGGCCGGCGTCCACCAGGGCCTCGCGCCCGTGCTGGACGTCGTCCGCGACGCCCGCTGGGGCCGGACGGAGGAGTGCATCGCCGAGGACCCGTATCTCGTCGGGGTCCTCGGCACCGCCTACGTGAGAGCCATGGAACGGTCCGGGGTGGTCACCACGCTGAAGCACTTCGCCGGCTACTCCGCCTCCCGCGCGGGCCGCAACATGGCGCCGACGCCGATCGGGCCGCGCGAGTTCGCCGACGTCGTCCTCGAACCGTTCGTCATGGCGCTGCGCGAGGGCGGCGCCCGCTCGGTCATGCACTCCTACACCGACGTGGACGGGATGCCGGCCGCCGCCGACGAGCGGCTGCTGACCGGGCTGCTGCGCGAGGAGCTGGGCTTCACCGGCCTCGTCGTCGCCGACTACTTCGGCATCTCCTTCCTGGAGACCCGGCACCGGGTGGCCGGGTCGCGGGGCGAGGCCGGCGCCCTCGCGCTGCGCGCCGGGATCGACGTGGAGCTGCCGACCGTCCGCTGCTACGGTGAGCCGCTGCTGGAGCTGGTCCGGTCGGGCGTCGTGCCGGAGGAGCTGCTGGACCGGGCCGCCGGCCGGGTGCTGGCGATGAAGGCGAAGCTCGGCCTGCTGGACGGCGTCCCCGGCGACGGGGACGGCGCGACGCTGGACTTCGACCCGCCGGAGCACCGCGCGCTCGCGCGGCGGCTGGCCGAGGAGTCGGTCGTCCTGCTCGCCAACGACGGCGTGCTGCCGCTGCGCTCCGGCGACGGCGTCGTGGTGACGGGGCCGCTCGCGGAGGACCCGTTCGCGATGATGGGCTGCTACACGTTCCCGAGCCATGTCGGCCGCCAGCATCCGGAGCTGCCGCTCGGCGTGGAGATCCCGGCCGTCGCGGACGCGCTGCGGGACGAGCTGCCCGGCGTCCGGGTGGCGGGCTCGAAGGACGTGTTCGTCGCCGACGACGCCGACATCGAGGCCGCCGTCGCCGCGGCCCGGGACGCCGAGGTGTGCGTGCTCGTGCTCGGCGACCGGGCGGGGCTGTTCGGCCGCGGCACGTCCGGGGAGGGCTGCGACGTCGAGACGCTCGCGCTGCCCGGCCGGCAGGCGGAGCTGGCCCACGCCGTCCTGGACACCGGAACCCCCACGGTCATCGTGATGCTGACCGGCCGCCCGTACGCGATCGAGGGCATCGCCGACCGGGCCGCCGCCGTCGTGCAGGCGTTCTTCCCCGGAGAGGAGGGCGGGCGCGCGGTCGCGGGCGTCCTCGCCGGACGGGTCGACCCGTCCGGGCGGATGCCGATCAGTGTGCCGCGCCGCGCGTCCGGCCCTCCAGTCACCTACCTGCGCTCGCCGATGGACGGCGGGCACGACTGGAGCACGGTCGACCCCGTCCCGCTGTACCCGTTCGGGTACGGCCTGACCTGGACGACGTTCGAGTACGAGGATCTGCGGGTCGGCGAGCGCGCCACCACGGACGGGACCGTCACGGTCAGCGCGGTCGTCCGCAACACCGGCGACCGCGCGGGCACCGAGGTCGCGCAGCTCTACCTGTCCGACCCGGTCGCGTCGGTCGTGCGGCCGGCGCGCTGGCTCGCCGGGTGGGCCCGGATCCGGCTGGAGCCCGGCGCGGCGGCCCGGGTCGAGTTCGAGGTGCACGCCGACCGGACCTCGTTCACGGGACCGGACCTGCGCCGCATCGTCGAGCCGGGCGTGGTCGAGGCCGCGGTCGGGCGGTCGAGCGCCGACCTGCCGCTGCACGGCTCCTTCACGCTGGACGGGCCCGTCCGGGAACTCGGCCCGGACCGCGTCCTCACCGTCCCGGTGCGGGTGACGCCGCTTTGACCCTGCTCAGCGATCCCGTCCTGCCGGGTTTCCACCCGGACCCGTCGATCTGCCGCGTGGGCGGTGACTACTACCTGGTGACGTCCACGTTCGAGTGGTTCCCGGGCCTGCCGGTGTTCCACAGCCGCGACCTGGTGCACTGGCGGCAGGCCGGGCACGCGCTCGACCGGCCGGAGCAGCTCCCCCTCGACGGCGTCCCGGCGTCGGGTGGCCTGTACGCGCCGACCCTCCGCCACCACGACGGCACCTTCTACCTCGTGTGCACGCTCGTGGACGGCCGGGAGTGGTCGGGGCACTTCGTGATGACCGCGTCCGATCCGGCCGGGCCGTGGTCGGACGCGCACCGGCTGGACGGCGAGGGCATCGACCCGTCCCTGTTCTTCGACGACGACGGCCGGGCGTGGTGCACCGGCACCCGGCCGACCGGTCGGTACGAGGGGCACACCGAGATCTGGCTGCGCGAGTTCGACCCGGCGGCGCTCGCGCTGACCGGCGACGAGCACGTGCTCTGGGACGGTGCGGTCAAGGGCGCGATCTGGTCGGAGGGCTCCCACCTCTACAAGATCGGCGAGCGGTACTTCCTGCTGACCGCCGAGGGCGGCACCGCGATGGACCACGCCGTCATGGTCGCGCGCGCCGACGCGGTGACCGGCCCGTACGAGGGGAATCCGCGCAACCCGATCCTGACCCACCGCAACCTCGGCACCGGCCATCCCGTCATCGGCACCGGGCACGCCGATCTGGTGGAGACGCCGGACGGCGAGTGGTGGGCCGTGCTGCTCGCGATGCGCCCGCACCACGGCGACCGGTGCGCCCTCGGCCGGGAGACGTTCCTGGCCCCCGTGGTCTGGGAGGACGGGTGGCCGGTCACCGGCGGGCACCTGGAGGCGAGCCGCCCGACCCCCTCACCGCCGCCGCACCCGTGGCCGGCCGTCCCGGTGTGCGACCAGTTCGACGGGCCCGAGCTCGGCCCGTCCTGGAACATGCTGCGGACTCCGCGGGAACGCTGGTGGAGCCTGGCCGAGCGTCCCGGGCATCTGCGGCTGCGCGTCCGGCCCGAGAGCCTGTCGGACGTCGCCAACCCGTCGTTCGCAGGGCGCCGCCAGCAGCACCACGACTTCGCCGCCTTCACCGCGCTGGACTTCACGCCGGCCGATGAGGAGCTGGCGGGGCTGGCGCTCGTCCAGAACAACGACTTCCACGTCCTGCTGGTGTTGACGAGCATGGGGCTCCGGCTCATCAAGCGCGAGCAGGGCATCGAAACGGTGCTGGCGAGAGGGCCGGCCGTCTCCGGGCCGGTCAAGCTCGGTTTCGAGGCGCACGGGCGCTGGTACCAGGCGTCCTACAGCGTGGAGCCGGGCGTCTGGACGCCGCTGGGCGATCCTGTGGACGGCGACATCCTCACCAGCCAGGTAGCGGGCGGCTTCACCGGCACCTACATCGGCCTCTACGCGACCTCCAACGGCCGGGCAAGCACGAACCACGCCGACTTCCCCTGGTTCGAATACACCCCGCTCTAAAGGAGGAGGGCGGGGTCGGCGATCACGCGCTCCACGACGAGCCCGGCCGCGCCGAGGACGGCGGCGCCCTCGGCGAGGCCGGAGACCTCGACGGGCGGCGCGCCGCGCCGCAGCGAGCCGGAGCCGTTCGCGAGGACGTCCTGGAGCGGGGGGCGGACCCATTCGGCCAGCGGGGAGAAGACTCCGCCGAGGACGACGGTGTCCGGGTCGATCAGGTTGACGACCGAGGCGAGCGCGCCGCCGAGCGCCCGGCCGGCGCGGGTCACCGCGTCCAGGGCGGCCGCGTCGCCGGCGGTGAGCCGCTCGACGAGCCGGCCGACCGAGCCTTCCGGTCCGCCGGCCGGCCGCGTCACCGGCAGCCCGGCCGCGCGCAGGATCGCCTCCTGGCCGGCGATCTGCTCCAGGCAGCCGTGCCCGCCGCAGGAGCAGGGCGGGCCGGACGGCTCGGCGATGAGATGGCCGAGTTCCCCGGCGAAGCCGTGCGCGCCGCGGAACACCCGCCCGTCCACGACGATGCCGGCGCCGATCCCGATCTCGCCCGACACGTGCACGAAGTCGCCGAAGCGGGCGCCGCCGCCGAACCACAGCTCGCCGAGGGCGGCCAGGTTGGCCTCGTTGTCGTACTCGGCGGGCAGCGCGGTCGCGAGGCCGGGCGCGCCGGTGACGGGGACGTCGGTCCAGCCGAGGTTCGGGGCGCGCCGCACCACGCCGTTCTCGCGGTCGAGCAGGCCGGGCAGGGCGACCGCGGCGCCGGCGACGGTGAGGCCCTGGCCGGCGGCGGCCGCGACCGCCTCGGCCGCGAGCGCGGACAGCGCGGCGAGGACTGCGCCGGGCTCGCGGCCGCGGTTGCCGGCGCTGACCACGTGCCGGTAGCGGACCTGCCTGGCGAGGTCGACGACGCAGGCGGCGAGGTAGTCGACGTTGACCTCCAGGCCGAGCCCGGCGGCGCCGTCACCGCGGACGGACACCCCCACGCCGGGGCGTCCGCGCTCCCCCTCGTGGACCGGCGCGCCGTCCCGGACCAGCCCGGCGCCCTCCAGCAGTGCGACGAGGTTCGAGACGGTGGTCTTGGTGAAACCGGTCAGTTCGGCGAGCCGCGCCCTGGTCACGGGCTGGTACCGGGCCACGTGCTCCAGGACGACGGCGAGGTTCCGCTCACGCATCGTCGCGTGCCGGACGGGGGCGTTCGCGGACTTCGTCATGAATCAACCCTAAATGAAACGCGTCTATAGGCAGGGCGGTGGCCCTCTGCTACGTTAATTAGTCCAAGCTCTTTACGAAAGGGGTCCGGGATGGCCGGGAGCCTGGTCGCGGGCGTCGACTCCTCGACGCAGTCGACGAAGGTCGTCCTGTGCCGCGCCGAGGACGGCGCGGTGGTCGCGGAGGCGTCGGCGCCGCACCCGGACGGCACCGAATGCCACCCGGACCACTGGTGGAGCGCGCTCTCCCGGGTCCGCGAGGTGCTGGAACGGGCCGACGCGGTCGCCGTCGGCGCACAGCAGCACGGCATGGTCGCGCTCGACGGCGCGGGCGAGGTCGTCCGGCCCGCGCTGCTGTGGAACGACACGCGCTCGGCGCAGCACGCCCGCGCCCTCATCGAGGAACTCGGCGGCGCGAAGTCGTGGGCCGAGCGGACGGGCAGCGTGCCGGTCGCCTCCTTCACCGTCACCAAGCTGCGGTGGATGGCCGAGAACGAGCCGGAGAACGCGCGGCGCACGGAGCAGGTCATGCTGCCGCACGACTGGCTGACGCTGCGGCTCGGCGCTCCCGAACCGGTCACCGACCGGGGCGACGCGTCCGGCACCGGCTACTGGTCCCCCGCGTCCGGCGAATACCTGCCCGACCTGCTGCGCGCGGCGCTCGGCCGCGACGCCGAGACGCCGCGCGTCGCGGCCCCCGGCGAGAAGGTCGGCGAGACGGCCTGGGGCGCGGCGCTCGGCCCGGGCACCGGCGACAACATGGGCGCCGCGCTCGGCCTCGGGCTGCGTCCCGGCGACGTCGTGGTGTCGATCGGCACGTCCGGGACGGCGTTCGCGGTCGCGGACGTGCCCGCCGCCGACGCGTCCGGCCTGGTCGCCGGGTTCGCCGACGCGAATGGGCGGTTCCTCCCGCTCGTCGCCACGCTGAACGCCGCGCGGATCCTCTCGTCCGCCGCCGCGATGACGGGGGCCACGCTGGAGGAGCTGTCCGCGCTCGCCCTCGCCGCCGAGCCCGGCGCCGGCGGCGTGACGCTGCTCCCCTACCTGGACGGGGAACGCACCCCGAACCGTCCGTCCGCGACCGGTGTCGTCGCGGGCCTCACCACTGCCAACGCGACCCGCGAGAACGTGGCGCGGGCGGCGGTCGAGGCGCTGCTGTGCTCCCTCGCGGACGCGGTCGACCATCTCGCCGCGCAGGGCGTCCGGCCCCGCCGCACCCTGCTGATCGGCGGCGGCGCACGCTCGGCGGCCGTCCGAGAACTGGCCCCGGCGATTCTGGGAACACCCGTGACCGTGCCCGAGCCCGCCGAGTACGTGGCGCTCGGCGCCGCCCGCCAGGCGGCCTGGGCACTCGCCGGGACGACCGAACCGCCCGAATGGCCGGCACCGCCCGCCACTGAGCACACCAGCGACCACACCGCGACGGACGTCCGCGAACGCTACGCCGCGCTGCGCGACTCCGCCCCGGAGATCTGAGGAGGATTCCCATGAGCGACTACACACCGACACCCGAGGACCGGTTCTCGTTCGGCATCTGGACGGTCGGCTGGCAGGGCGTCGACGTGTTCGGCCCCGGCACCCGCCCGCCGATGCCCGCCGACCGCGCCGTCCGCAAGCTCGCCGAGATCGGCGCCTACGGCGTCAACTTCCACGACAACGACGTGTTCGACTTCGACGCCACGCCCGGCGAGCGGCAGGAGAAGGTCAACGCGTTCCGCAAGGCCCTGGACGAGACGGGCCTCGTCGTCACCACCGCCACCACCAACCTGTTCGGCCACCCCATCTTCAAGGACGGCGCGTTCACCGCCAACGACCGCGACGTCCGCCGCTTCGCGCTCCGCAAGGTCATGGACAACCTCGACCTCGCCGCCGAACTCGGCGCGAAGACCTACGTGTGCTGGGGCGGCCGCGAAGGCGCCGAGTCCGGCGCCGCCAAGGACGTCCAGGCCGCCCTGGACCGTTACAAGGAGGCGTTCGACGTCCTCGGCGCCTACGTCGCCGACCAGGGCTACGACCTGCGCTTCGCGATCGAGCCGAAGCCCAACGAGCCGCGCGGCGACATCCTGCTCCCCACCATCGGCCACGCCCTCGCCTTCATCCAGACCCTGGAGTACTCCGGCACCGTCGGCCTCAACCCCGAGGTCGGGCATGAGGAAATGGCCGGCCTCAACTACGCGCACGGCCTCGCCCAGGCCCTGTGGCAGGGCAAGCTGTTCCACATCGACCTGAACGGCCAGCACGGCCCCCGCTACGACCAGGACCTCCGCTTCGGCGCCGGCAACACGCGCGGCGCGTTCTGGGTCGTCGACCTCATCGACAACAGCGACTACAGCGGCCCCATCCACTTCGACTTCAAGCCGCCGCGCACCGAGGACGACGAAGGCGTGTGGGAGTCGGCCGCCGCCTGCATGCGCAACTGGCTGATCCTCCGCGAGAAGGTCCGCGCCTTCCGCGCCGACCCCGACGTCCAGGACGCCCTCCGCCAGGCCAAGGTGGCGGAACTGGCCCAGCCCACCCTCGCCGAAGGCGAAGACTGGCGCTCCGTCCGCAACGCCACCGCCGACGCCGAAACGCTCGGCGCCCGCCGCACCGCATTCGAACACCTCGACCAGCTGGCCCTAGAACACCTCTACGGGACTCGATAACTCCCTGGGGGGCGACCCCCTGGAACCCCCGTCACGACGCAGGCGATCCTCACGCCTTGTTTCTGTCGTTGTGCCCGTTGCGGTCTGTGGGCGCTGCGGTCGCCTGCGTCGTCGGGCATGCCCGCTCCGGGCGCTAGAGCGCCCTCCGCGTGCCTGCCCGTGGTTGTCGCTCAGGTCTGTGTCCAGCCTTCGGTCCAGTCCAAGAGGGTGGGGTGTGACTCGTCCAAGAGGGTCAGTCACATCCCGCTCAAGGTGCCGTTCACCATGGCTTGGGTGAGGGTGCGTGCGTCTTCGAGGGTTACCGTTTCGGGTGGACGGGTCGCGAGGTCGAACAGGGTGGCACCGTAGAGGGTGATCAGTGCTTGGACCTGGATGCGAGGGGTGTTGAGGCCCAGGTCACGGTGCATCTGGACGGTGAAGTCGAGGGTGGGTTCTGCCAGTTGGGCCAGTGCCTCGCGTAGGTGCGGGCGGCGGGTGGCCTCCAGGGTCAGCTCGTAGACCGCCAGGTAGCGGGTGCGTTGCTCGGTGGCCGCGTGGTGGAGGGACAGGGCCATCAGCTCGATGAGCGTTTCGCGGTCGATGGGGGTCGGGGTTCCGCCGGTCGCGGCCGTCATGTCCCGCTTGTGCAGTTCGATCACGCGGTCGGCGGCGGCTTGGAGTAGAGCGTCCCGGCTGCGGAAGTAATTGGACGCGGTCCCGGGGGGAAGGTCTGCCCGCTCGTCCACCGAGCGGTGGCTCAGGCCGTGGATTCCGGCATGTCCCAGCACCTCGATCGCGGCGTCGGCTAGGGCACGGCGTCGCTCCAGGTTCTGCGGTGGCGGCACCCCGCCAGATTATCACTATGGTGTTAGTACTAACATCGTAGTGATATCTGATCTCGGGAGGCGTCATGCGGGTTCTGATCATCGGGGCTGGGGTCGGGGGGCTGGCGGCGGCCGTGGCGCTGCGGGCGGACGGGCATGAAGTGACCGTCGCCGAGGAGGCCGCCGCGCTGCGCACCGGAGGTGCCGCCGTGACGCTGTGGAGCAACGGGACCGGCATCCTGCGGGACCTCGGGGTGTCGCTGGACGGGGTCGGCGCCCCGATCGACGTCCTGGAGCAGCGGGATGCGGACGGGCGGCGCCTGGTCTCGGTCGATGTCGCGCGGGCCGCGCGGGTCCATGGGCATCCGCACGTCTGCCTGCCTCGGCGGCGGCTTCTCGAACGTCTCATGGACGCCCTGCCGGACGGGGTCGTCGAGTTCGGGCGCGCCTGTACCGGTGTCTCCCAGGAGGGTGGGACGGTGCGGGCCGGGTTCGCGGACGGGTCGGTCGGCGAGGCCGATCTGGTGGTCGGGGCCGACGGGCGGCGGTCGGTCGTGCGGGACCAACTGTGGGGCGGGGATCCGGCGGAGCCGACCGGCTGGGGTACGTGGCAGGGGCTCGGGCCCGTCCCGATCGATGTGGTGTCCTCGCGGGTCGGGCTGATGATCGCCGGCAAGGGCGGTAGCTGCGGGCTGATGCCCGCCGGCGAGGGGCTTCTGCAGTGGTGGTTCGACATGCCGTGGTCGCCGGACGAGCCGCCGCTCGCCGAGCCGCTCGCGGAGATCCGGCGGCGTTTCGGGCACTGGTGCACGCCCGTGCCCGAGGTGCTGGCGGCGGTCCGGGAGGCCGATGTGGAGCTGTTTCCGCACTACCGCCACCGGGTGCCGAGGAAGTGGGGAGCCGGGCGCGTCACGCTCGCCGGCGACTCGGCGCACTCGATGCCGCCGACGCGAGCGCAGGGCGCCAACCAGGCGCTGGAGGACGCGTGGGCGCTGGCGGCCGTCCTGCGCGCCAAGCCGGACGACGTGCCCGCCGCCTTGCGCGAGTACGAGCGGAAGCGCTCGCGCAAGGCGGGGATCGTCGCCCGCCATGCCGGCCGCGAGGACATCAACCGGCTGCCCTCCTTCGTCTCCCGCCTCGCCCCCGACGGGCTGACCGGTGTCTACTACACGCGCTGGCTCGCCCAGATCAGCGACTTCCTCTGATCACGGGTCCTCTGATCACGGGGCGGCCAGGGCCTCGGTAGGGGCGAGGCGGGCCGCCCGGATGGCCGGGTAGAGGCCCGCGACACCGCCGATGAGCAGGGTGGCGAGGATGCCGCCGGCCATCGCCTATACCGGGACGACGGTCGGCCAGCCCTGCGTCACCGCGAACACGGCGGTGACGACGATGCCGATGGCCACGCCGCCCACGCCGCCGAGTGCCGCGAGGAGCTGCGACTCGGTGAGGAACTGGAGGCGGATCTGGCCGCGGGTCGCGCCGAGGGAGCGGCGCAGGCCGATCTCCGCGCGGCGCTCCAGGACCGAGATCACCATCGTGTTGGCGACGCCGACGCCGCCGACCAGCAGTGCGACGCCGCCGAGGCCGAGGAGCAGGCCGGTGAACGCCTCGTCGGTGGCGTTCTGCGCGGCGAGCGCGTCGGACGGGCGGCTGACCTCCACCTCGGTCGGGGCCTGCGGGTTCGCGGTGGCGGCGAGCAGGTTCCGGACGTTCTCCACCGCGTCCTCGCGGGCGCGGGTGTAGATGGTGGTGGGGTGGCCGTCGAAGCCGAGGTGGGCGACGGCGGCGTCCCAGCCGACGAGGGCGGTGGAGTCCACCTCCGGGACCAGCTCGTTCGGTTCGAGGATGCCGACGACGGTGAACCACTGCGCGCCGAGCCACACCTGGATGTTCGGCGCCGCCACGCCGAGCCGGTCGGCCGTGTCCGCCCCGAGCACGACGGCCGGGTATTTCGCCGTGCCCGCGTTGAGCCAGGTGCCGGCGGCCATGCTGAGGCCGACGGTCTTCGGCAGGTCGAGGCGGGCGGCGAGGACGGCGATGCCGCCGTTCTGCCCTTCCGGGATGTGGTCGTTTCGGTAGACGCTGGTGTCGTCCAGCCTCCCGGTCGCCGACGCAGACTCGACGTCCGGCATCCGCGCCACCATGCCGACCGACTCGTCCGGCAGGTCGGAGTCCGCGCCGAAGAAGTCCTTGCCGGGCCCGACCGTGAGGAGGTTGGTGCCGAGCCGGTCGAGGGTGGCCTGGAGCTGGGCGCGGCTGGACGTGGAGATGCCGACCACGCCGATCATCGCGGCGATCCCGATCGCGATGCCGAGCGCGGACAGGAACACCCGCATCGGGCGGGACCGCAGCCCGGCGGCGCCGACGCGCAGCACGTCACCGGGGCCGAGCCGGGGTGGGGTCGTCGCGGTCACCGTGCGGCCTCCACCCGTGCGTCGTCCACTCGTGCGTCGTCGTGGACGATCCGGCCGTCGCGCATCCGCACCTGGCGGGGCAGCAGCGCGGCGATGTCCCGGTCGTGCGTGATCAGCACGACGGTCGTGCCGCCGGCGGACAGCTCCCGCAGCAGCTCCAGGACGCCCGCGCCGGACGCCGAGTCCAGCGCGCCGGTGGGCTCGTCCGCCAGCAGCAGCGCGGGCCCGCCGCGCGAGCGGCACGCCCCCGTAGAGCAGCCCGTCCGCGACGTTGTCCAGCGCGCTGACGCCGGCGGCGAGGTGGAACTGCTGGAAGACGAACCCGATCCGGCGGGCGCGCAGCGCCGACAGCCGCCGGTCCGGCAGCCGCGACACGTCCGTGCCCTCGACCAGGACGGTCCCGGCGCTCGGCCGGTCGAGCGTGCCGAGCAGGTGCAGCATCGTCGACTTCCCGGACCCGGACGGCCCGACGATCGCGACCAGCTCACGCTCCTCGACGGTCAGCGACACGCCGTCCAGTGCCGTGACGCCGCCGGGGTAGGTCTTGGTGACCTCTTTCAACTCCACGACCGCGCTCATGAGGGCACCCCGACCTTCATGCCTTCTTTCAGGCCGGATCCGGTGATCTCGACTTCCCCTTCGGTGAACACGCCGGTCTCCACCGGGACCGTGCGGGCCCGCCCGTTCTCGACGACCTGGACGGCGTAGCCGCCGTCGCCCTGGGCGAGCAGCGCGCCGATCGGCACGGCGAGGATGTCGCGGTGCCGGTTCGCGGTGAAGCTCACCTTGACGGGCGCCTTGTCGTAGGAGCCGAGCGACTTCTGCGACTTGACCGAGATCTCGATCTCGACGGTCGACGGCTCGCCCTCCTTGCCCTCCTTCGCGACCTTTCCGACCGAGGCGACCTCGCCCTTGACGGTGTCGCCGGACGGCAGCTCGACCTCCACCCCGGCGCCCTTCTTCACGAGCCGCTGGTACTGCACGTCCAGATCGACGGTCACGACACGGGTCGTGCCGGTGCAGGTGAGGACGGGGCCGCCGATCCGGTCGCCGACGTGGGCCTTCCGCTCGGCCACCCTGATCCGGCCGGACGCGACGACGGCCGCGCCCGGCTCGATCCGGCCGGTCTCGTCCACGCCGAGGTCGTCCTGCCAGCGCTTCACCGCCGCGACGGTGGCGGCGCTGTAGGTGTCGTCCACGGTGAACCCGGTGTAGCCCAAGGCCCGCAGGTTGCGTTCGAACTGTTTGACGTCGGCTCCTTCCTTCCCCTGGGAGAGGGTCCGGTAGAGCGGCAGCTTCCCGTACAGCAGGGGCACCGGCTTGTTGTCCACCCGGTACACCGGCCGGCCCCTGGAAATCACCGTTCCGGGCCCGGCGAGCCAGGTGAGGGTGCCGTGCCCGGCGCCGGTGACGGTGTGCGTGTCGCCGTAGCCGAGCGTCCCGTCGACGTCCTGGGTCTCGACGAGGGTCGTCCGCTCGATCGGCGCCGTCGCCGGCGGCAGCGTGCTGTGCGCGGCGGCGGGGTCCCCGCCACCGCCGAGGCCGACGGTCGCGAGGCCGGCACCGCCGGCCACGACCACCCCGGCCGCGCCAAGGACGATGGTGCGCGTCCTGGCCACTAGTCCTCGTCCTTCTTGCTGGACAGCCCCATCCCGCCCGGCTGGAGCTTGCCGCACGCCTTCTGCGCGGCCTTGAACTCCGTGCTCTCCGGGTCTATGCCGGTGCCAGGACCGGCCTTGAGCAGCATCGTTCCGTCGGGCTTCGGGTCGGGGAACTCGCTGACGCCGTGGTCGCGCATGCACTTGGAGAACGCGCGCATCTTGGCCAGGTCCTCCGGCTTGGGCTTGCGCGGCTTGCCGCCGTTCGGCATCAGGTGCGCGCACTTCTTCTGCGCCGCCTCGACCTCGCCGCTGTCCTTCGGGGCGCCTCCCGCGCCGGGTTTCGCGGACGCGCGGATCTCGATCCTGCCGTCCTTCGGGTCCGGCATGTCCACCCCGTTCTCCCGCATGCATTGGGCGAACTCGCGCAGCTTCGCGTCGTCACTGGCCGCCTTGGCGGTACTGCCCGCTCCGGCGCCGCCGCCGTCGCCGCCGCATGCCTGCAGCGTGAAGGCGAGGGCCGGGACGAGTGCCAGCGCCCCGAGCGTCTGTCGTCGCATCGGTCGGTCTCCTCGGTCGGTTCCGCCGGACGGACCGCCGGCGGCGACCGCAAGTCCAGCGCCGGCCCGGTAACCCCGCCGTAACCGGATCTGGTTATGCCCGCGTTACGCCCCGTCCCGCAAGCTGGGCCGGCAGGAACGGCAGCGCGGGACAGGGGACGGCAGACGTGCGGGTACTGATCGCCGAGGACGAGCGGATGCTCGCCGATTCGATCGCCGAGGGGCTGCGGGGCGAGGCCCTCGCCGTGGACGTGGTCTACGACGGGGACGCCGCGCTGGAGCGCCTCGGCGTCAACGACTACGACGTGCTCGTCCTGGACCGGGACCTGCCGGTCGTGCACGGCGACGACGTGTGCCGCGCGGTCGTGGAGTCCGGCGCGCTGGTCCGGGTGCTGATGCTGACCGCCGCCGTGACCGTCCCGGCGCGGGTCGACGGGCTGCGGCTCGGCGCCGACGACTACCTGACCAAGCCGTTCGCGTTCGAGGAGCTGGTGGCGCGGGTGCAGGCGCTCGGGCGGCGCTCCCGCCCGGCGGCGCCGCCGGCGCTGGAGCGCGCCGGGATCCGGCTCGACCCGTCCCGCCGGGAGGTGTACCGGGACGGCCGGTACGTGCACCTGGCGCGCAAGGAGTTCGGGCTGCTCGCCGAGCTGCTGCGCGCGGACGGGACGATCGTGTCCGCCGAGCGGCTGCTGGAGAAGGTGTGGGACGAGCACACCGACCCGTTCACCAACACCGTCCGGGTGACGCTGATGAAGCTGCGCCGCAGGCTCGGCGATCCCCCGGTCATCGAGACCGTCCCGGGAACGGGGTACCGGATCCCATGAGCGGCTTCGGCGAGCGGCTGCGGCCGACGATCCGGATGCGGCTCACCGTGCTCTACACCGGGCTGTTCCTCGGCGCCGGGATCGTCCTGCTGGGCCTGACGTACCTGCTGGTGCAGAACAACCTGCAGCGGCAGGCGGAGCCCCGCGTGAACCAGGTGTTCCAGGGCCAGATCCCGGCGGGCGCGGAATCGGCCGTGGCCCCGGCCGGGCCGTCGCGGGTCGACGTCCAGAAGGTGCTGATCGCCGGGCGGGAGGACTACCAGCGGGAGACGCTGAGCGCGCTGCTGACGCAGGGCGGCATCGCGCTCGGGCTGGTCGGCGCGGCCGGGCTCGGGCTCGGCTGGCTCGTCGCCGACCGGGCGCTGCGCCCCGTCCACGCGATCACCGACACGGCGCGGCGGGTGGCGCGCAGCCACGACCTCACCGAGCGGATCGCCTACGCGGGGCCGCGCGACGACGTCAAGGAGCTGGCCGACACCTTCGACACCATGCTCGGCCGGCTGGCGCGGGCGTTCGACGGGCAGCGGCGGTTCGTGGCGAACGCCTCGCACGAGCTGCGCACCCCGCTCGCCATCAACCGGACGCTCGTGGACGTGGCGGTGCGCCGCCCGGACGCCACCGACGACGTCAAGCGGCTCGGCGAGTCGCTGCTGGTGGTGAACGGCCGGCACGAGCGCCTCATCGACGGCCTCCTCACCCTCGCCGGCACCGAGAACGTCGTGGTGGACCCGGCGCCGCTCGACCTCGCGGACGTGGCCGGCCACGTGCTGGAGCAGGCCGGGCCCGAGGCGCGGGCGCGCGGCGTCGGCACCGGCCGGCGGCTCGGCCCCGCGCCCACCGCCGGCGATCCGGTGCTCGTGGAGCGGCTGGTGCAGAACCTGGTCGAGAACGCGATCCGGCACAACCGCGACGGCGGCGAGCTGTCGGTCACCACCCGCGGCCGGGACGGGTGGGCCGAGCTGGTGGTCGCCAACACCGGGCCGGCCGTCCCCGGCTACGAGGTCGAGACGATCTTCGAGCCGTTCCGGCGGCTCGGCAACGACCGGGTGCGGTCCGACCGCGGGTCCGGGCTGGGGCTGTCGATCGTGCGGGCGACGGCGACCGCGCACGGCGGGACGGTGGCGGCGTCCCCGCGGCCCGGCGGCGGCCTCACCGTGACCGTCCGGCTGCCGTCCCGGGTGCCCGCCGGCGAAGACGCCGCCCGCGGGCTGAGAGATCCGGCGCGATCGGGGTAGCGTCCTTCCAATGACCAGTGCGCATTTGCTCACCGACGGGTTCGACAGGGTTCAGGGGGTCGTCCACGGGGCGGCCGGCGGGCTCACCGCACAGCAGCTCGCCTACCGGCCCGCCGACGGGGCCAACTCGATCGCGTGGCTCGTCTGGCACCTGACCCGCGTCCAGGACGATCACGTCGCCGACGCCGCCGGCACCGCGCAGGTGTGGACGGAGGACGGCTGGGACGGCCGGTTCGGGCTGCCGCTGGACGCGTCCGACACCGGGTACGGGCACACCGGCGACGAGGTCGCGGCGGTGCAGGTGGAGTCGGCCGAGCTGCTGACCGGCTACCACGACGCCGTCCACGACCGGACGGTGAAGTACGTGTCGGCGCTCACCGACGGCGACCTGGAGCGCGTCGTGGACCGCGCGTGGGACCCGCCGGTCACGCTCGCCGTCCGGCTGGTCAGCGTGATCTCCGACGACCTGCAGCACGCCGGCCAGGCCTCCTACGTCCGCGGCCTGCTCCCCGGCGGCTGACCGCCGGCTAGGCGTCGTCCTTGAGCGGGACGCGCCAGACCAGGATCGTGCCGCCGCCGGGCCGGGCGCGGGTGCTGAAGGAACCGCCGTGGTCCTCGGCGCGCTCGCGCATGTTGCGCAGGCCGCTGCGCCGCCCGCCCTCGGGGATGCCGACGCCGTCGTCCTCGACCCGCAGCGTGAGGTCGTCGCCGACGTCGATGACGACGACGGCCTCGCTCGCGCGGGCGTGCCGGGCCACGTTCGACAGCGATTCCTGGACGACCGCGAGGAGGTGCTCGCCGACCGGGTCGTCGACCGCGGTGTCCAGCAGCCCGGCGAGCCGCACCGACGGCGCGAACCCGAGCCGCTCGGCGGCGGCGTCGACCAGCGCGTGCACCCGGCTGCGCAGCGACTCCTCGTCCGGCGGCGCCTGCAGCGCGAAGATGGTGGAGCGGATCTGCCGGATCGTGTCGTCCAGGTCGTCCACCGCCCGCTGCACCCGCGTCGCGACCTCCCGCTTCTGGGTGATCTTGATGGCGGCCATCAGCGTCATCGCGGTCGCGAACAGCCGCTGGATGACGGTGTCGTGCAGGTCCTTGGCGATCCGGTCGCGGTCCTCCAGCAGCGCCAGCCGCTCGGTGTCGCGGCGCCGGTCGGCGAGCTCCAGCGCGACCGCCGCCTGCCCGGCGAACGCCTCCAGCAGCCGCTGCGTCCCCGCGGAGAACAGCGCGCCGCCCGGCGGGTTGATGACGGTGATCGTCCCGCGCGCGGACGCGCCGGTGCCGAGCGGCACCACCAGCAGCGGCCCGACCGGCAGCCCCGACGGCTGGCCCTTATACACATCT
>NZ_JABXFD010000421.1 GCF_013372625.1 Actinomadura sp. BRA 177 | reverse complement strand
GTTCGGCGCGATGGCCTTTCTCGGCGCCACCGTCCGCCCGGGCATCGCCTACCTGCTGGACCTTCTCGGCTTCCCCGACCGGGTCGCCGGCGCCAGGCTGGTGATCACCGGCGAGGGCTCGCTGGACCGGCAGTCGCTGCACGGCAAGGCCCCGGTCGGTGTCGCCCGCGCCGCCGCCCGGTACGGCGTCCCGGCGATCGCCGTCGCCGGCCGGTGCGAACTGACCGGCGCACAGCTGCGCGAGGCCGGCCTTCGTGAGGCGCACGTCCTCACCGACATCGAACCCGACCCCGACCGGTGCATGGCGCAGGCCGGCCCGCTGCTGGAACGGCTGGCCGAGCGCATCGGCCGGGACGGCACCGTCCTAGGGGCCGCCGCGTGAGCTACGACCTGGTGGTCCGCTCCCGGCGGGCCGTCCTGCCGGACGGTGAGCGGCCGGCCGCCGTGGCCGTCGCCGACGGCCGCATCGCGGATATCGGCGACCACGGCGCGGTGCTGCCCGCCGCGACCGAAGTCGACCTGGGCGCGGTCGCGCTGCTCCCGGGCCTGGTCGACACCCATGTGCACATCAACGAACCGGGGCGCACCGAGTGGGAGGGCTTCGCGACCGCGACCCGTGCCGCGGCCGCCGGCGGCGTCACCACCCTGGTCGACATGCCGCTGAACTCGCTGCCGCCCACGGTCTCGCCGGCCGCGCTCGCCGCCAAGCGCGCCGCCGCGGCCGGGAAACTGCACGTTGACGTGGGCTTCTGGGGCGGTGCGATTCCCGGAAACCGGCCGATGCTGCGCCCGTTGCACGAGGCAGGTGTCTTCGGCTTCAAGTGCTTCGCGTCCGACTCGGGTGTCCCCGAATTCCCGCCGTTGTCCGTCGCCGAGATGAGGGCTGCGTTCCGGGAGATCGCATCCTTCGGCGGCCTCGTCATCGTGCACGCCGAGGATCCGTCCGCGCTCACCGTTCCCGCCGGCGGTGGCTATCCGGCGTTTCTGGCGTCCCGGCCGCCGTCCGCGGAAAGGCGCGCCGTCGAACTGGTCATCCGGCTCGCCGGGGAGACCGGGGTCCGCGCCCACATCCTGCACCTGTCCGCCGCCGACTGTCTCGACCCCATCGCCGCGGCGCAATCGGACGGACTGCCCATCACCGCCGAGACCTGTCCCCACTACCTGACCCTCACCGCGGCCGAAGCCACCGGAGCGGCGTTCAAATGCTGCCCGCCGATCCGTGACCCGGCCAACCAGGACGCCCTGTGGCAGGGCCTCGTGTCCGGAGTGATCTCCTGCGTGGTCAGTGACCATTCGCCCGCCGCACCAGAGCTCAAGCGGGGCGACTTCGCCACCGCCTGGGGCGGGATCTCCTCGCTCCAGCTCGGGCTTTCCGCCGTCTGGACGCGGGCCCGCGCCCGCGGGCAGGACCTCTCCGCCGTCGTGCGCTGGATGGCCGAGAATCCCGCCGACCTGGCCGCGGTCCCCGGCAAGGGCCGGCTGGCGGTCGGCACGGACGCCGATCTCGTCGCCTTCGACCCGGACGAGGCGTTCACCGTCGATCCCGCCCACCTGTACCACCGCCATCCCGTCACCCCGTACCTGGGGCGCAGGCTCACCGGCTCCGTCCGGCGGACCTGGCTGCGCGGTGTCCCGGTCGCCGGCACACCGTCCGGGCGCATGCTGACCCGAAAGGAGACCTCTTGACGGACTTCACGGATCTTCCCGACCTGGCCGTCCGCACTCTCGGCGGCTCGGTGACGGCCGCCAGCGACGAGTCCTTCGAGGAGAAGGAGAACCTGATCAACCCGTGGGAGCCGGCGTTCCGGCCCGAGACGTTCGGGCCGAAGGGGCAGGAGTACGACGGCTGGGAGACCGCCCGCCGCCGGGGGCCCGGCCATGACTGGGCGCTGATCCGGCTCGGCCTGCCCGGCGTCATCCGCGGCGTCGTGATCGATACCGCCTGGTTCAAGGGCAACTACCCGCCGCACGCGTCCGTCGAGGCGTGCGCCGTGAACGGCTACCCGTCCGACCTTTCGACGGCCGACTGGGTGGAGATCGTCCCGAAGAGCCCGCTGAAGGGGGACACCGCCCACGCCTTCCCAGTAAGCACGGAACGCCTGTTCACGCACGTCCGG
Organism: Actinomadura sp. BRA 177; assembly: GCF_013372625.1. GTDB lineage: Bacteria > Actinomycetota > Actinomycetes > Streptosporangiales > Streptosporangiaceae > Spirillospora. The sequence goes on along the minus strand of NZ_JABXFD010000421.1, from coordinate 14,504 downwards.
CTGAACATGTTGCCGGACGGCGGCATAGCCCGGCTCCGCGTCCACGGCGACGTGATCCCCGACCCGCGTGTCCTGGACGGCCTGACCGTCGATCTGGCCGCGCTGGAGAACGGCGCCCGCGTCATCGAGTGTTCGGACATGTTCTACTCCTCGCCCGACAACATGCTGTTCCCCGGCCTGGCGCGCAACCAGGCGGAGGGCTGGGAGACGGCCCGCCGCCGCGACGACGGCCACGACTGGGCGGTGATCCGGCTCGCCGCGCCCGGCGTCATCAGGCTCGCCGAGATCGACACCACCAACCTGAAGTTCAACGCCCCCGGCGCCGCCGCGCTGCAGGGCCTCGACGCCCGCACGGCCGCCCTCGACGCCTGGCACCCCCTCCTGCCCCGCACCGCCCCCCTCCCCGACACCAGGCACCGCTTCCGCCTGGTATCGCCCGAGGTCACGCACGTCCGGCTGGACATCCACCCGGACGGCGGCATCGCCCGCCTCCGCCTCCTCGGCGACATGACCCCGGCCGGAGCCGGCGAACTCGCCGCCCGCTGGGACGCCCTCACCCAACGCTCGGCAAACCATTGACCATCGCCCCTCCACGCACTACGCGTGCACAGTCATTGGATGGTGAAGGTATCTAATGGTGATCGCCTGCTAACGTTCCGCGCATGGTCGGCATCACGCACGAATCCCCAATCAAGATCATCCGCGACAACCCGAGGGTTGTCGTCGATCTGCTGGAAACGGCCTTCGGCATCAAGGTGGATCCCCAGGTCAAGGTCAGATCCGCCAGCGAGGCGTGCACCCAGCTCGCCCCCACCGCGTACACCGCCGACAACGTGGTCGAACTCTGCGAAGGAGTCGCCACCGAACCGACGATCAGCGTCATCGCGGAAACGCAGACGACCATGGACCCGAGCAAGCACGGCAGTTGGCCCCTCTACCTCGCCTCGCAGTGGGCCAGGACCAGGTCCCCCTGCTACCTGGTCGTGATCTGCCCCGGCCGCAGCGTGGCCGAATGGGCACGGCGGCCGATCGCGCTCGGGCACCCCGACTTCAACCTCAGGCCGCTGGTGGTGGGGCCTGGCACGGGCCTGGGCGCCCAGCCGCTCATCACCACCACCGACCAGGCGGCGCGGATGCCCGAACTGGCCATCCTGAGCACCCTGGCCAACGTCACGCCTCCCACCGAGGAGTCCATCGAGATCACCCACGCCGCCCTGGCCACCATCGACAACCAGAACCCGGAATTCGGCCGCCTGTACACTGGGATGGTGCTGGCCGGGCTCTCGCAAGCCGCCAAGAAACTCCTGGAGGAGTACGTGACCACCGGTACCGCAGACTTCAAGTTCAAGCACGACCCCTTCCTCGAATATGAGGCCAGGGGGGAGGCCAAGGGGAAGGCCCGGGGGGAGGCCGAGTCGGTGCTGAAGCTTCTCACCGGACGGGGGGTCGACGTACCGGACGAGGTCAGCGACCGCGTTCTGGCCTGCAAGGACGAGGAGCAGCTGGACCGTTGGCTGATGCGCGCGGCCACGGCGGAGTCCGCCGAGGAGCTGTTCAGCTGACCGTCGGGTCGCCGCAGTACACGAGAACGCTCCCGGGGAATGCCGAGGGCGTCCTCGCACTCGGTTTCAGGGGCCTCGGTGGGGGTCTTCCTCCAGGTGCGTCACGGTCCCGACGCTGAACGTCCACACGGTCTCCGACCAACTCGTCCCGGTCGAGCACCAGAGCGAGTACGCGAAGGCCGTCCGCGCCGCCGGACGTACCCGCCTGCCGCGGCAGGCCTACGTCCACCGGATCGGCCACTGCAACTTCTCCGCGTCCGAGTACGTGGCGTCTCTTCAAGCGCTGGAGAAGCGCGTGAAGACCGGCCACTGGCCCGGCACCAGCGCGCGATCCCTCAACAAGGCCGCCGCGGCCCTCTCCCTCGACTCCTCGGCCTTCCTCCGCTACCGCCCCAGCCCCCTTGTGGTGCAGCCGTCCCGTCCGTGAAAAGGGTCGTAGGGCGGCATCAACCGATCGGCTGATGGCGGGACGAGCGCATCGGGCGATGTGGGCGGGGGCGGTCTGGGGCGATCGTCGTATGCATGCCGATCATTGAAGTCAACGGCCTGCGCAAGGTCTACGGGGGTCGTCCCGTGGTGGACGATGTCGCGTTCGGTGTCGAGGAAGGGGAGATCTTCGGGATCCTCGGGCCCAACGGCGCCGGGAAGACGACGGCCGTCGAGTGTCTGGCGGGGCTGCGCGAGCCCGACGCCGGGACCGTTCGCGTCGCCGGGCTCGACCCGCGCGCCGACCGTGACGGGGTCACCAGGGTTCTCGGCGTGCAGCTCCAGGAGAGCGAACTGCAGCCGAAGCTGGCCGTGCGGGAGGCACTGGAGCTGTACAGCGCGTTCTATCCGGACCCGCTCGACTGGCGCGAGCTCGCCGGACGCCTCGGCCTCGCCGACAGGCTCACCGCCCGGTTCGGCAAGTTGTCCGGCGGCCAGAAGCAGCGGCTGTTCATCGCCCTGGCCCTCATCGGCCGTCCCAGGATCGTCGTCCTGGACGAGCTGACCACCGGCCTGGACCCGCGCGCCCGCCGCGACACCTGGAAGCTGATCGAGGAGGTCCGCGACTCCGGCGTCACCGTCGTGCTCGTCACGCACTTCATGGAGGAGGCGCAGCGGCTCTGCGACCGGATCGCGGTGTTCAAGCAGGGCCGGGTGACCGCCCTGGACACCCCCGCCGGGCTGGTCCGCCGCAGCGCCGCCGGCACCGTGCTGTCGTTCGCCCCGTCCCGGCCCCTCGACGACGAGGACCTGGCGGGGCTGCCCGAGGCGACGACCATCGAGCGCCGCAACGGCCACCTCACCGTCCACGGCACCGACACGACCGTCAACGCGGTCATCTCGCTGCTCGCCCGCCGGCAGATCACCGCCCACCAGCTGCGGGTCACCGACGCCACGCTGGACGACGCCTTCCTCGAACTCACCGAAGACCGGGAGAACTGACGTGGCCGCCTCCACCGCCGTCCTGAAGGCGGAGCTCCGCCTCTTCCTCCGCGAGCCGTTCAGCCTGTTCTGGATCGTCGCGTTCCCCACCATCCTGCTGGCGATCCTCGGCCTGATCCCGTCGTTCCGGGAACCGGATCCCGGCCTCGGCGGCGCCCGGGTCATCGACCTGTACGTCCCGGTCAACGTGCTGCTCGCCATGATCATGGCCGGGATCCAGGCGCTGCCGCCGGTGCTGTCCGGCTACCGGGAGCGCGGCATCCTGCGCCGCATGTCCGCCACGCCCGTCCGGCCCGCCGCGCTGCTGGCCGCGCAGATCGTGCTGCACTTCGCGGCCGCCGTGGTCTCGGCGCTGCTGGTCATCGCCGTCGGCCGGCTCGCGTTCGGGGTGGCGCTGCCCGGCCAGGTGCCCGGCTACCTGCTGGCGCTGCTGCTCGGCGCCCTCGGCGCGCTCGCGCTGGGCGCCGCGGTCACCGCGGTCACGCCCAACGCCAAGGCCACCACCGTGGTCGGCACGATCGTGTTCTTCCCGGCGATGTTCCTCGCGGGCCTCTGGGTCCCCGTCCAGGCCATGCCCGGACCGCTGCGGAACGTCGTCGAGTACTTCCCGTTCGGCGCCGCGTCCCAGGCCCTCGACCAGGCCGCCGGCGGCGCCTTCCCCGGATGGACGCACCTGGCCGTCACCGCCGGCTGGGCCGCCGTCCTGATCGCCGCCGCCGTCCGCTGGTTCCGCTGGGAATAGGCCCGGACGAGAGATAGGACAAAATAGTTCAATGACCACGATCCAGCAGCAGTGGGAGCGGTTCTTCCGCTGGGGGCCGTTCGGCCTGCTGGCCCTCGCGACCCTGCTGGGGCTGCTCATCCGCGATCTGGTCATGTCGCCGGCGGAGCAGTGGGCGGCCGCGGCCCTCCTCCTCACCGCGCTGGCCCTCCAGGTCGCGCACGCCGCCTGGACGATCCCGGGACGCGGCTACTTCTGGACCCGCACCGCCCTCGCCTTCACCCTGTCCTGGCTGAACCCGTTCTTCTGCGTCTACGCCGTACTCGGGTACTTCGACGCCCAGCGCTACCTGCCCCGCCGCTGGGTGAGGGCCGGACTGCTCGTCACGGCGGTCACGATGGCGGGCGGCCAGTCGGGCGGCCTCCCGCCGGACGGCCCCGCCCAGGCGGGCGCCTTCGGCGGCCTCCTCGTCCTGAACACCGTGCTCGTCGCCATCTTCGCCCGGCTCGGCGACCGGGAGGCCGAGCAGGCCCGCGTCCAGGCGGAGACCATCGCCGAACTCGAACGCACCAACGCCCGCCTGGAGCAAGCGCTCGCAGAGAACGCCGCCCTGCACGCCCAGCTCCTCGTCCAGGCCCGCGAGGCCGGGGTCAGCGACGAGCGCCGCCGGCTGGCCGCCGAGATCCACGACACCCTCGCGCAGGGCCTGACCGGCATCATCACCCAGCTCCAGGCGGCCGAGGACGGTGCGCACGTCCGCCGCGCCACCGACCTGGCGCGCGAGAGCCTGCGTGAGGCGCGCCGCTCCGTGCGGGACCTCGCGCCGACCCACCTGGAACACGACACCCTCCCCGACGCCCTCAAGAAGATCACCGGCGACCGGGCGCGCCTCACCGTCACCGGGACGGTCGAACCCCTGCACGGAGAGCTGGAGGCCGCACTCTTGCGCATCGCCCAGGAGGCCCTCGCCAACGCCACCCGGCACGCCCACGCCGAGCGCATCGGCGTGACCCTCTCCTACATGGACGGAGAAGTGGCCCTCGACGTCCGCGACGACGGCCGCGGCTTCACCGCCCGCCCCGCCGGCGGCTTCGGCCTGACCGCCATGCGGGAGCGCGCGGAACGGGTCGCCGGCACCCTGGAGATCGAGTCCGAACCCGGCCGGGGCACGGCCGTCTCCGCCCGCGTACCGTTGATCCGCCATGGCTGACGACACCGCTGACATCACGCTGCTGATCGTCGACGACCATCCCGTCGTCCGGGACGGCCTGCGCGGCATGTTCGCCGCCACCACCGGATTCGAGGTCCTGGGCGAGGCCGCCGACGGCCGCCAGGCCGTGGCCCTCGCGGCGGAGCTGCGCCCCGACGTCGTCCTCATGGACCTCCGGATGCCCGGCGGAGGCGGCGTCGAGGCCATCACCGAGCTCGCCCGCCGCGGCCTGCCCTGCAAGGTGCTCGTCCTCACCACCTACGACACCGACGCCGACACGATCCCGGCGATCGAGGCCGGCGCCACCGGCTACCTGCTCAAGGACGCGCCCCGCGAGGACCTCTTCGACGCCGTCCGCGCCGCCGCCGCGGGCCGCACCGTGCTGTCCCCGGCCATCGCCTCCCGCCTCGTCTCCCGCGTCCGCGCCCCCCGCGAGGATTCCCTGAGCAGCCGCGAACTGGAGGTCCTGCGGCTGGTGGCACGCGGCACGAGCAACCGGGAGATCGCCGGCGAGCTCTTCATCAGCGAGGCGACCGTCAAGACCCACCTCACCCACATCTACGCCAAGCTGGACGCCAAGGACCGCGCCGCGGCGGTGGCCACCGCGTACAACCTGCGCCTGCTGCCCTGAACGCGGAACGCCCCCGGCGGACGGCCGGGGGCGTCGACCGTTCGCGAGGTCAGGCCTCGGTGGGGTCCTCCTCCAGGAGGTCGTCGAACTCGCCGTCCTTGACGCCCGCGATGAAGGCGTCCCACTCGGCCTCGGTGAAGTAGAGGATCGGCCCCTCGGGGTTCTTGGCGTCGCGCATCACGACGGCCCGCTCACCGAAGTCCTTGTGCTGGACGGGGACGTCCTTGCCATCGATGAACTCGATGATGACCCCGTCGCTGAGGATCGGTTCCTGCTCGGTCACTGGCACACCTTCTTCGTCCTGGCTCCTGTCGGGGTCCAAGGCTAGTGGGGAAGGGGCGCGCGCCACACGGGGAATGCGGTCAGGGGTCGATGAGCAGGCGGGTGGCGGTGATCTCCAGGCGGGACTGGATCTCCTCGGCGGTGGCGTTGCCGCGCAGCATCTCGATCATCTCCATGGTCCAGATGCCGGACAGCGCGCGGGCCGCGAGGCGGCGCGGATCGCCGGCGGGGATGGCCTCCGGCGGGCCGGACGCGGCGCGCAGCAGCAGCCCGCTCATCCGCTCGCCGAAGTCGGTCTTGACGTCGGACAGCAGGAGGGAGCGGATCATCGCCTCGGCCAGTTCGGGCTCGCGCATGAGGCCGCGGGTGGCGCGCATCAGCACCTCGACCGCGCGTTCGGGGGCGGCGCCGCTGCGGGGCGGGCGGCGCTCGATGCTGCCTTCGAGGAGGTCGATCTCCTCGCTGACGACGGCGACGACCAGATCCATCTTGGACGGGAAGTAGCGGTACAGCGTGCCGAGCGCGACCCCGGCCCGCTCGGAGACGGTGCGCATCTGCATCGCCTCGATGCCGCCGCGGGACGCGAGCGCGGCGGCCGCCTGGACGATACGCTTGCGCCGCTGGTGCTGGCTGCGGGAGCGCACGCCCTGCCCGGCCGCCTGTCCCGCCGGCCGGCCGTCTCCGGTCACTGTCGGCTCTGCGGTCACGGTCGTCATCCCTTCTGTGCGGGCTCGGTCGCCCGGCGCGTTCTCCCTAGCGTACAGGTTCGCGAGAACGTGTTATCTGATTGGCTGAAGGCGGCCTTTCCCGGGCCGTCGCCGCCGGCGCCCTCGGCCCTGCCATAGCAGGCTAACCGGCCTGCCAACGAGAACGATCGGACCTCTGGACACTGAGTAGAATCTGTTCTACTTTTTCGCCGTGGGCGCGTCCTGGAGGTGGGCATGGTGAGCGTCGCGGCACCGCTGGAGGCCAGGGCGGACGACGACCGGCCCGGGCCGCGCGCCGAGTTCGAGCGGTGCGGCCGGCTGCACCTCCTGGAAGGGAGCGGATGAGTGGACTTCAACCTCGACGAGACCCAGCAAGAGATCAAGGGCCTCGCCGCCGGAGTGCTCGGGCGCGAGGCCGCGCAGGAGCGGCTGGAGGCGTTCGAGAAGAGCGGCGCCCCCTACGACGAGGCGACCTGGAAGGCCCTCGCGCAGGCGGGGCTGCTCGGGATCGTCCTGCCCGAGGACGCCGGCGGCGCCGGCCTCGGCCCGGTCGAGCTGGCGGTGATCCTGCGCGAGGTCGGCCTGCACGTCGCGCCCGTCCCGGTGTACGCGTCGCTCGCGCTGGCGGCCGTCCCGATCGGCGCGCACGGCACGGCGGAGCAGCGTGCCCTGCTCGCCCCGCTGACCGAGGGCGCGACGATCCTGACGGGCGCGTACCGCGAGGTCGGCCCGGCCGGTGAGGTCGCCACGACGGCCCGCAAGGACGGCGACGGTTACGTCCTCAACGGCGTGAAGACGTTCGTCCCGTATGCGCGGGAGGCGGCGCGGATCCTCGTCCCGGCGCGCGTCGAGGGCGAGGGCATCGGGGTCTTCCTGGTCGAGCCCGGTGCCGCGACGATCACCGAGCAGCCGTCCGCGACGAGCGAGCCGCTGTCCCGCGTCGCACTGGACGACACGAGGGTCGGCTCCGAGGCTCTGCTCGGCGGCACCGCTGACGGCGCGGCCTGGGACACCCTCCGCCGCTCGGCCGTCGCCGGCGCGGTCGCGATCTCGTCCGGCGTCATCGAGGGCGCGCTGGAGCTGACCAAGGAGTACACCAAGACCCGCGAGCAGTTCGACCGGGCGCTCGCGCAGTTCCAGGCCGTCACGATGCAGATCAGCGACGTCTACATCGCGAAGCGCGCGCTGGACGTGGCCGTCTGGGCGGGCGTCTGGCGGCTGGCCGAGGACGCGGGCGACGCCGAGGAACTGCTGACGATCGCGTCCTACAACGCGTGCGACCCCGTCATCAAGGCCCTCTACACCTGCCAGCACCTGCACGGCGGCATCGGCCTGGACGTCACCTACCCGCTGCACCGCTACTTCGCCTTGGGCAAGCACTGCGGCCACCTGCTCGGCGGCGCGGAAGACCGGCTCGACGCGCTCGGCGCGCTCATCGCTCAGGAGGCCTGAATGTTCATCGACCTGACCGACGAGCAGAAGAGGCTCCGCGCCGAGCTGCGCGAGTACTTCGAGAACTGCCTGACCGCAGAGCAGCGCGCCGCGATCGGGGCGGACCCGTTCGGCGCCGCCTACATGGAGCACTGCAAGCGGCTCGGCCGCGACGGGATGCTCGGCGTCGCGCTGCCGAAGGAGTACGGCGGGCGCGGCTACGGCCCGGTCGAGCAGACGATCTTCGCGAACGAGATCGCCCGCGCCGAGGTCACCTACCCGCTGATCACGCTGAACTCGGTGGCGCCGACGATCCTGCAGTACGGGTCGGACGCGCACAAGGAGTTCTTCATCCCGCGCATCCTCGCGGGGGAGTGCCACTTCGCGATCGGCTACAGCGAGCCGGGCGCCGGCACCGACCTCGCCGCGCTGCGCACCACCGCGGTCAAGGACGGCGACCACTACCTGGTGAACGGGCAGAAGATCTTCACGTCCGGCGCGCACCACTCGGACTACGTGTGGCTCGCGGCCCGCACCGACCCGTCCGCGAAGAAGCACAAGGGCATCTCGATGTTCATCGTCGACTGCAAGGACCCGGGCTTCTCCTGGACGCCGATCATCACGATGGACGGCGCCCACCACACCAACTCGACGTACTTCCAGGACATCCGCGTCCCGGCCGACATGCTCATCGGCGAGGAGAACAAGGGCTGGGACCTGATCGTCAACCAGCTCAACCACGAGCGGGTCACGCTCGGCCCGGCCGGCAACATCGGGCACACCCGCAACCGGTTCGAGCGCTGGGCCCGCGCCACGACGGGACGAGACGGCCGGCCGCTCATCGAGGAGCCCGCCGTCCGCCGCGCGCTCGCCCAGGTGCACGCCTACCTGCGCGTCAACGAGATCCTCAACTGGCAGGTCGCCGCGAACCAGGACCTCGGCTGGCTCGGCGCCGCCGACGCGTCCGCCACCAAGATCTACTCCTCGGAGCGGATGCAGGAGGTCGGCCGCATCGTCGGGGACGTCCTCGCCCGCTACGGCGACCCCGGCGACCCGGAGACGGCGGGCTTCATGACGTCGGTCGACCGGCTGTCCAAGGGCGCGCTCGTGCTGACGTTCGGCGGCGGCGTCAACGAGATCCAGCGCGAGCTGATCGCGATGATCGGCCTCGGCCTGCCCCGCGCCCCCCGCTGACCGTCAGGTCTTTCCGGGCCGGGTCTTCTTGGGCTCGGCGCCGTGCGCGAAACCGGTCGCGTCGTCCGCGCCCCGCTGGGGTTCCCGCTGGGACCCCAGCCGGCGCAGGACGCGGCGCAGGTCGTCCAGGAACAGGTCGGCGAGGTCGTGCCCGAACCCGTTGCGCACCACCACGCGCAGGACGGCGAGGTCGGTGCGGTTCTCCGGGAAGGTGTAGGCGGGCACGAGCCACCCCGACTCGCGCAGCGCGGCCGACACGTCGAACACCGTGAAGTTGCGGACGTCCTCCCGCACGCGGAACGCGAACACCGGGATGTCGGAGCCGTCGGTGAGCGTCTCGAACGGGCCGAGCCGGCCGATCTCGGACGCCAGCCGCGTCGCGACGTCCCGGCACGTCTGCTGGACGCGGCGGTACCCGTCGAAGCCGAGCCGCAGGAAGTTGTAGTACTGGGCGACGACCTGCGCGCCGGGGCGGGAGAAGTTCAGCGCGAACGTCGGCATGTCCCCGCCGAGGTAGTTGACGTGGAAGACGAGGTCGTCGGGGAGCGCGTCCTCGTCCCGCCACAGCGCCCAGCCCACGCCCGGCATGACGAGGCCGTATTTGTGGCCGGAGGTGTTGATGGACGCGACGCGCGGCAGCCGGAAGTCCCAGTGCAGGCCCGGGTCGAGGAACGGCGCCACCATCGCGCCGGACGCGCCGTCCACATGGATCGGCACGTCCAGGCCCGTGTTCTGCTCCAGGTCGTCGAGCGCGGACGCGATCTCCGCGACCGGCTCGTAGCTCCCGTCGAACGTGGACCCGAGGACGGCGACGACCCCGATCGTGTTCTCGTCGCACAGCTCCACGGCCTCCCGCGCGCCGAGGTGGTAGCGGTCGCCCTCCATCGGCACGTACCGGGGCTCGACCTCGAAGTAGTTCGCGAACTTCTCCCAGCAGATCTGCACGTTGACGCCCATGACGAGGTTCGGCCGGTCCGCGGGTTCCCCGGCCGCCCGCCGCCGCGCCTGCCAGCGGCGCTTGAGCGCGAGCCCGCCGAGCATCGCCGCCTCGCTGGACCCGGTGGTCGAGCAGCCCACGGTGCGGCGCGGATCCTCGGCGTGCCAGAGCCGGGCGAGCATGTGCACGCAGCGCATCTCCAGCTCGGCGGTGCGCGGGTACTCGTCCTTGTCGATCATGTTCTTCTCGGCGCACTCGGCCATCAGCCGCACCGCCTCCGGCTCCGCCCACGTCGACACGAACGTCGCGAGGTTCAGCCGCGCGTTGCCGTCCAGCATCAGCTCGTCGTGGACGACCTGGTAGGCGGTGCCCGGGTCCAGCTCGCCGGCGGGCAGCGCGTACCGGGGGATCGTCAGCGGCTCGCGGCTGAAGACCGGGTTGACCTCCAGGTCACGGCTACCGTCTCCGGCAGTGCGGGGATGCTTCAGGGCCATGCCGCCGAAGTACCCCGGCCGCCCGCTTCCACACAGCAGCGCGACGGGTACGGCACCTACTCGACGGGGGCGTTGAGGCCGTTCTCGAGGATGGCGAACGCCTGGTCGACCGTCTCCGAGAGCGTGCCGAAGCCGCCGCCGAGGCGGCGGGTGGCATCGGCGGCGGCCTGGAAGGCGCACGTCGTCGCGGCCGCCACGACGTGGGGACGCAGGTCCGTGGCCGGGTCGAGCCCCATCCGTCCCGCGATGATCTCGGTGAGCAGCGCCTGCTTCTTCTGCGCGTGCTCCAGGCTGCCCCCCATCAGGGCGGGGCTCTCGTTCATCATCGTGAGCATGCACTCGAAGCGGCCGGGGGTGAATCCCAGCTCGCCGGCCTCGCAGGCGCGGGCGATCTCCACCACGGTGCGCCGCAGTGCCGTCATGATCGGCTCGTCGGCGGGGCGTCCGGCCAGCACCTCGGTGACGGCGCGGATCTGCTCCTCCTGGAAGGTGAGCGCGACGTCCTCCTTCGAGGCGAAGTAGCGGAAGAACGTGCGGGAGGAGACGTCCACGGCGTCGGCGATCTCCTCGACGGTGGTGGCGTCGAATCCCTTTTCGGCGAAGAGCGTGAACGCGGCGTCGATGAGCGCCTCGCGGGTGCGCTGCTTCTTGCGTTCGCGCCTGCCCGGGGGCTGGGATCCGGGACCGGACGTGCCGGTCTCGGGGGCGGTCGCGGTCATGTGCGCAGTGTAACCAGCGGGTGCGCCCGCGCCAAGTGGCAGCGCGAGAATTCTGTCGTAAGCTAAATCATGTCTTCGGATGACGGTAGGCAGTTGACGACATGTGTCACATCATGACACTTTGAACCCCTGCCAAACCGGAGGGGTCGACCATGACTCATGCACAAGGCGCCGACACACTCGAACCGGGCGCCGTCAACGTTCCGCCGCGCGATCAGGCGCGCGGCCGACCAGCCAGGCCGGGGCACGGGCATCCGTGGCTCACCCTCGTCGCCGTCGCGCTCGGCGTGATGATGGTCGGCCTGGACGCGACCGTCGTGTCCATCGCCAACCCCGCGATCGCCAAGGACCTCGGCGCGAGCCTGTCCGGCCTGCAGTGGGTGACCAACGCCTACCTGCTGGCGCTCGCCGTCACGCTGATCCCCGCCGGGAAGATCGCCGACCGGTTCGGCCGCAAGCGGACGTTCCTCGCCGGCGTGGTCGGGTTCGCCGTCTCCTCGCTGCTCATCGGGCTGTCCGGCGGGCTCGGCATGGTGATCTTCTGGCGTGTCGTGCAGGGCTTCGCGGGCGCGCTGCTGCAGCCCGCCAGCCTCGCCATCCTGCGCAACACCTTCCCCGCCGAGCGGCTCAACGCCGCGATCGGCATCTGGGGCTCCACGGTCGGCATCTCGATCGCGGGCGGCCCGATCGTCGCCGGGCTGCTGGTCGAGAACGTCAACTGGGAGTCGGTGTTCTTCCTCAACGCCCCGCTCGGGCTGGTCGCGCTGCTGGTCGGCCTGTGGGTGATCCGCGAGTCGCGGGACGAGGAGGGCGCCGGCTCGTTCGACCTGCCCGGCGTCGCGCTGCTCACCGGCGCGCTGTTCGCCCTGGTCTGGGGCCTTATCAAGGCCGGTGAGCACGGGTTCGGGGACGCCGTCCCGCTGGTCTCGTTCGCCGTGTCCGCCGTGCTGTTCGCCGCGTTCGTCCGGACCGAGCTGCGGGTGGAGCACCCGCTGCTGCCGCTCGGCCTGTTCCGCTCGGTGTCGCTGTCGGCGGCGACCGGGCTCATCGTCCTCGGCTTCTTCGCGATGTTCGGGACGATCTTCTTCATCACCCTCTACCTGCAGCAGGTGCACGGGATGAGCCCGGTGGACGCCGGCGTCCGGCTGCTGCCGATGACCGGCATGTTCATCATCGCGTCCCCGATCGCGGGCGCGCTGACCAGCCGGTTCGGCCCGCGGCCGCCGCTCGCGCTCGGGATGGGGTTCACCGCGGTCGCGATGTTCGGCCTGTCCCGCATCGGGGTGGACGCCCCTTATGTGCAGATGTGGCCGTGGTTCGTGCTCGTCGGCCTGGCGTTCGGGATGATCATCGTCGCCGGGACGGAGGCCATCGTCGGCAACGCGCCCGCGCACCTCGCGGGCGTCGCGGGCGGCCTGCAGCAGACCGCCTCGCAGCTCGGCGGCGTCCTCGGCACGTCGGTGCTGGGCGTGCTGCTGTCCACCAAGGTCGGCGACGTGCTGTTCGGGCGGCTGACCGACGCGGGCGTCCCCGCACCGGCGGCCCAGCAGCTCGAAGGCGCGGGCGGGCTCGTGTCGCAGGGCGTCGCGCCCGTCCCGCCGGGGACGCCGGACCAGGCCGCGGACGCCATCACCACCGGAAGCCACCTCGCGTTCATGGACGGCTTCCAGGAGTCGCTGACCGTCGCGGCGGCGGTCGCGCTCGCCGCCGTCCTCGCGGCGCTGCTCGTGCGGCGGGGCGGCAGCCCCGTCGACGGCGCCGCGGCCGCCTGATCGCGCGGGGTTAGGCTGCCGGTGTGATGGGTTCGTTCGTGAAGCGGTACACGATGCCGCTGACGTTCCTGGGACTGTTCGCGGCCGTGTGGATGGTGCAGGCCCTCGTCCTGCCGCCGGACGCCCGGCACGCGCTGGTCGCCTGGGCCAGCACCAACCTGTCCAACCTCGCGGTCAACCCGGTCGGGACGATGGTCGCTTCGGCGTTCGTCGCCGAGGGGGCGCAGGGCGTGCTGCTGGTCGTCGCGGCGATCGGGCTGTTCCCCCTCACCCGGCGGTTCGGGAACCTGCGGGCCGTGGTGCTCGTCGCCGCCTCGCACGTCCTCGGCACCCTCGTCAGCCAGGGCATCGCGCTCGTGCGGCTGGAGGCCGGCCTGCTGTCGGACTCCATCCGCACGGTCCCCGACGTCGGCCCGTCCTACGTGCTGTGCGCGGCGCTCGTCGCGGCGTTCCTGTACGGGCGCGGGCGGGTGCGGCGGCTGCTGGCGCTGGCCGGCTGGTGCGCGCTCGTGCCCGTCCTGCTGGACGGCCTGCTCGCGCTGAAGGTCGCCGCCGTCGGGCACCTGACGGCGATGCTCGCCGGCGCGCTGATCGGCGGGTTGCTGCTCCTACTGGAACGCCGCCGCGTCGCGGTGCCCGCGCCGCCCGAAATGGCGCGGCCGGGGCCGCTCGCGGGGGCCTGACTTCGGTCAGCCCTGCCCCGGCTCCGGGGCGGGGTTGGCGGTGGGGCTCGGGCTCGGCGTCCCGGAGTCCTCGGCGGGCGGTGTCGACGGGGTGTCCGTCGGCGGCGTGGCCGGCGGCGTCGATCCGTCGTCCGGCGGAGTCGCCGGGTCGGAGGAAGGCGGCGGCGTTGTCGTCGGGGGAGTGGTCGGCGACTCCTCCGGCGGGGTGGACGGCTTCTCCGGCCGCGACGGCGTGTCCGTCACCGGCTTCTCGTCCGGCGACGGCTTTCCCGTCGGGGACGTCGCGGGCGGCGCCGGGGCCGGACCGCCGCCGGGGGTGCCGCTCGCCGGCTGCGGCGGGTCGTCGTAGGCGCTGGTGACCGGGTTCTCCTCGGACGCGGTCGGCGAGCCGCCCGTCCCGCGTTCGGCACCGGTGAGGCCGGGGAGCGGGCTCTGCGGCACGCCGCTGGTCTGCGCGGACGCCGGATGCGTCTGCCCCTTGCTCGCCGACGGGACCATCGAGGCGGCGTCACCGCCGCCGTCATCGGCCTGCTCGTGTCCTGGCCGGCGGCGGCCGACGCGGCGACGCCCGCGGCCGCGCCGAGGCCCTTGGAGAGGCCGCCCGAGACGCCGCGCTTCGGACGGTCCCCGCGCTCCCCCCCGATCCCGACGAGGGGGCCCGGCGCGGCCGCGGGCGTCGCCTGTCTCTTCTACCCCTCCGAACCCGCCCACGCACGGCGCAACGGACGCGCCG
>NZ_JABXFD010000534.1 GCF_013372625.1 Actinomadura sp. BRA 177 | reverse complement strand
GATCTGCTGCGGTTACCGCACCGGCGAACTCACGAGCCTCAGGCATGCAGACAGCGTTGCACCACCCAACGTGATCACGTACAGGAATCGTTCGATCGCTTACCGAGATCTAGCTATGTAGTACTAGGACGCCTAATGTCCGACTTGTTCTGTTCGTCCTCATTTGCTGGTCAGCGGGCCGTGCCCTGGTTCACCGTCGTCGCGGTGACCGTGCCGTCCTCGCCCTTCGTCCCGCGGACGGTTACGGTCGCGCCCGTGTCGAGGTCCCGCAGTTCGCCGTCCTTGGTGATGCGGACCTTGGTCGTCCTGCCGGTCCGGACCCTCACGGTCTGGCCGGACGAGGTTCGGAGGTAGAGGGTGTTGCCGACGATCTTGGTTATGGTTCCGGCGGTCATTCCGCCGCCCGGCGGGCCGTTGCCCTGTCCCGGGGCTCGGGCTTCTGGGGCGCCGCCGCCTTCGGCTCCGCCGGTCGGCGAAGGGGAGCCGGACGACGACCATTTCTGGGCCTGCACTCCGCCCAAGAAGCCCGCGACCAGGATGATCCCGGCGGCAAGGTAGAGCGTCGGCCGCGACCGCCCGGTCGGACGCGCCGCCAGTGAGGCGTCGAGGTCGTCGTCGAACGGTGAATTGGCCAGCAGTTCCGCGTCCGGCATGGCGGGTGGTCCGTCTCCGCGAGAGTGGCTCACGGTTCTCCTTTGCTGGTCAGTCATGGCGGAGTGCCTCGATCGGACGGAGCCTGGCCGCGCGCCCGGCGGGGTAGCCGCCGAAGAACAGGCCGATCGCCACGGAGACGCCCAGGGCGAGGACGATCGACGACGGCACCAGGACGGGTTCGACGCCGGCGATCGGGAAGAGGCTGCCGACGACGCCCACGAGGACGCCGAGGAGCCCGCCGATGAGGCTGAGGACGGTGGCCTCCGCGACGAACTGGCCGAGGATCGCGCCGCGCGGCGCGCCGATGGCCTTGCGGATGCCGATCTCGCGGGTCCGCTCGGTGACGGTGACCAGCATGATGTTGGTGATGCCGATACCGCCGACGAGCAGGCTGATCGCCGCGACCGCGCCGAGCAGGACGGTGAACGTGCGGCTCGACTCGCTCACCGCCGACTGGACGCTGGCCTGGCTCGACACGGTGAAGTCGGTGGTGCCGTGGCGCTGTCCCAGGATCCCGGTGATCTCGGCTTGGGCGGTGTCGACGGCGTCGCTGTCCTGTGCCTGGACGATGATCTGGTCGAGGCCGCCGTATCCGGTGAGGGTCTCCTGGACGGCCGGGAGGGGTGCGACGGCGATGCTGTCCGGGTCGGAGAACGACGACGAGGACGACCCCGTCGCCTTCAGGACGCCGGCGATCGTGAACCGGATCCCGCCGACGTCGATCTTCTTGCCGAGCGGGTCGGCCCGTCCGAACAGGTCGGACGCGACGGTGCTGCCGATCACCACGGTCTTGCGCGCGGCCGTCACGTCCCCCTGAGTGAACAGGGCACCGGACGCGATGGTCTTGTTCGCCGCGCCGAAGTAGGACGGGGACGTGCCGACGAACTGGCTGATGGTCGCGCTCGTCCCCTCGTACCCGGCGGTAACCGACTGGCTCGTCACGACCGGCGAGGCGCTCTTGACCGAGGACGCCTGGAGGAGGGCCTGAGCATCGTCCGTGGTGAGGTCGTGGGCCTGGGTTCGGGGGCCGGTGCTCTGGTCGGCGCCGGCCGGCCCGCGGAACCCGCCGCCACCGCCGGTCGTGGACGGGGAGACGGTCAGCGAGTCGGCGCCGAGCCGCTGGATGCTCTTCTTGATCTGCTCGGACGAGCCGTTCCCGACCGCGACCAGCAGGATCACCGCGGCGACGCCGATCAGGATGCCCAGCGTGGTGAGGAAGCTGCGCAGCTTGTTGGCGGAGAGTCCGCGCAACGCGAACCGCAGGATGTCGAAGACGCTCAACGCGCGCCCTCCGTCGTCCACGAGACGTTGGGCGGCGGGCCGGTGACGGGGGCGCGGCGGACGTCCTCGACGATCCGGCCGTCCACCAGCCGGACGACGCGTTTGGCGTGCGCGGCGACGTCGTCCTCGTGCGTGATCACGATGATGGTGCGGCCGGCGAGGGCGAGCCGGTCGAAGACGCCGAGGACGTCGGCGGTGGATCCGCTGTCGAGCGCGCCGGTCGGCTCGTCGGCGAGCAGCAGCGCCGGCGCGGTGACGAGGGCGCGGGCCACGGCGACGCGCTGCTGCTGGCCGCCGGACAGTTCGTTCGGCTCGTGCCGGGTCCGGTCGGCGAGCCCGACCTCGCGGAGCGCGGCGAGGGCGCGGCGCCGCCGGTCGGCGCCCTTGATCCCGCCGTACGCGAGGGGCAGTTCGACGTTGGCCTGCGCGCTCATCCTCGGGATGAGGTTGAAGGACTGGAAGACGAACCCGATCCGCCGGTTGCGCAGGATCGCGAGGCTCCGCTCGTCCAGGCCGGCGACGTCGATGCCGTCGAGGAGGTAGCGGCCGGCGTTCGGCGCGTCCAGGCAGCCGATGATGTTCATCAGGGTCGATTTGCCGGAGCCGGACGCACCCATGATCGCCACGAAGTCGCCGCGTTCCACGGTCAACGTGACGCCCTGCAGAGCGTGGACGGCCGTTTCGCCCGTCCCATACACCTTGGTGACGTCGCGGAGGTCGAGCACCGGGGCCGGGCGGCGGGCCCGCGCCTGGACGGTCATCGGCGGCCTCCCCCGCCCGGCGCCCCACCGCCGCCGGGCGGACCACCGCCTGCGCCGCCGCCGGGGAAGCCTTGACGGCCGCTGGTACCGGACGTCCCAGGAGTGCTCGTGGACGTGACGACGACCTGGTCACCCTCCTCCAGACCCGATGTGATCTCGGTGCCCTGGTCGCCCTTGACTCCGACCTCGACCGTGACGGTGCTCTGCTTGCCGTTCCGGACGACCGTGACGGTGCTCTGCCCGCCGGCCGTCCTGACCGCCGCGCTCGGCACATAAAGGACGTCCTCCGCCTTCGCGACGGTGATCTCGACCGTGGCGGTCTGGCCGAGCCGGACCCCGGACGGGACGTCGCCGAGCGAGATCGTAGCGGGGAATTTCACGACATTGTCGGTGGTCGTCGGCGCCATCCCGATCGCGGTGATCTTGCCGGTGGCGGTCTTGCCGGTGAGCGCGTCGAACGAGACGGCCGCCGACTGGCCGACCTTCAGCTTGGTCGTGTCCGCCTCGGTGAAGTTCCCCTGGATCTGGAGGTTCGCAGTGTCGGCGATCTCCATGAAGCCGGAGCTCGACGAGGACGAAGACGAGGACGACGAGCCAGCCGGCGAAGACCCGCCCGAGCCGGAATCCGATCCCGAACTGGAACTCGAACCGCCGGAGCCGCCGGAGCTGCCGCCCACCGTCCCGTTGACGGCGGTGATCGTCCCGGCGAACGGGGCCTTCAGGACGGTCCCCTGGTAGGTGCGCAAAGCGGAGTTATAGGAGTTCTTCGCCTGCAGATAGCCGGCGTAGCCCTTCTCGGACGACGTGTCGCCCTTGGCGGCCACGGCCAGGTTCGCCTTGGCGAGGTTGACGCTCGCCAGCGCGTCGGTCTGGTCGAGCCGGGCGAGGACGTCGCCCTTCGAGACCTTCTCCCCCGCCTTGGCGTAGATCTTCGTGACCGTGCCGGAGGCGCCGAACGACAGGGAGCGGCTCTTGGCGCTCTCGACCGAGCCGGACGCCGACACCGACGACTCCACGGTCCCGCGCGCCACGCGGGTGACCCGGGTGGACGCGGCGGCGTCGTCACCTCCGTCGCCGAGGGTGAGGTACGCGGTGCCGGCACCCGCGACAAGCAGCACGCCGAGCGCGCCGTTGATGAGGAGCGTCCGGCGTTGAAACGGCCGATTCATGCGGATGAGGTTCTTGCTCGCGCATGTGGCTCGGGTGAGGCGAGAGTGAGAATCAAATGAGAGCGACGCAGGGGCGGCGGGTCGCGACGGGACGTACCGCAGAGCGCATGGCACGAGACGCGCAGCGGCGCTGGGATCTTGCGGGCGGGACGAGATTTCGCTGCCTGGCGACAACCTGCGGCGCCGTTCTTGTCACTGAACTCTACACCGCCAGATGGAACATCATGCGATGGTGTGATGCCTGTCGCTTTAGCGCCGTATGCCTTGAACATCCCCCGATTCCTACGCGACCGTAGGTTACGCAAGCGTAAGTTAACGCCATCGGGGAGGCAACGTGATCACCGCGACGCGGCGTCCGAGCGCGGGCCGGCGGATCGTGCAGGCGGCCCGGCTCCTCACGACACCGCTCCTGCCGGAGGACTACCTCGGCCTGGTCAACCCGCTGTGGTCGGCCACCGACCTGCGCGGACGCGTCGAGGCCGTCCGCCATGAGGCACCGGCCACGGCGACCCTCGTGATCAAGCCGGGCCGGACGTGGCCGGGGCACCGTCCGGGCCAATGGATCAGGGTCGGCGTGGACGTCGGCGGCGTCCGGCACTGGCGGACGTTCTCCCTGTCGTCCCCGCCCCGGCGGGACGGACGGATCACCATCACCGTCAAGGCGGCCCGCGACGGCTTCGTCTCCGCGCACCTCGTCAACGAGATCCGTCCCGGAACGATCGTCCGCCTGGCCCCGGCCGAGGGCGACTTCACGCTCCCGTCGCCCGTCCCCGGGAAACTCCTGTTCATCACGGCCGGCAGCGGGATCACGCCGGTGATGGCCATGCTCCGCCACCTCACCAACCCGGCGAACACGGCCGACGTCCACACTGGTGGCGGTTCGCCGGGCACCGCATCGCCGAGCTGGGGGACGATCTCGACGTCCGGATGCGCCGCGGAGTACGCGGCCGACGACCGCACGACCTGCAACGCGATTCCTGGCGGCATGCCCGACATCGTGGTCGTGCACTCGGACCGGACGGCCGGGGATGTGATCTTCGGGGCGGAACTGCGCAAGCTGGCCGGGGTGCGGCTGCACGAGCGGCACACGTCCACCGGTGGCCGATGCAAGCCGTCCGACCTGCCGGACATATGCCCCGACTGGGCGGAACGCGACGCATGGGCCTGCGGCCCCGGCGAGATGCTGGACGACCTCACCGCGTTCTGGCGCGCCGAAGGAGCCGAGGAGAAGCTGCGCGTCGAGCGTTTCCGGACCGTCCTGCAAGGCGGCGGCGAGGGCGGGCGCGTCACGTTCACCAGGAGCGGCGTCGAGGTGGACGCCGACGGGAGCACGCCGCTCCTGGTGGCCGGGGAGAACGCCGGCGCGCTGCTGCCGAGCGGCTGCCGGATGGGCATCTGCTACGGCTGCGTCGGCCGGTTGTGCTCCGGGCAGGTCCGTGACCTGCGCACCGGCAGGGTGCACGGCGAGGAGGGCGAGATCGTCCAGACGTGCGTCTCGGCCGCCGCCGGCCCCGTGGAAATCGAACTCTGAGGGGGACCCCCATGACCGACCATCTGACGACCGCGGACTACGACACGATCGCCGCCGAGCTGGACGCGCTGCGCGAGGAGATCATGTCCGGTCTCGGCGAGCGCGACGCTTCCTACATCCACCGGGTGATCCGCTGGCAGCGCGGCCTGGAGATCGCCGGCCGGGCGCTGCTGATGGCGTCCTCGCTGCCGCCCGCCTGGGTCGCCGGGACCGCGACGCTCACCGTCGCGAAGATCCTGGAGAACATGGAGATCGGGCACAACGTCATGCACGGCCAGTGGGACTGGATGCGCGACCCGAAGATCCACTCGACGAGCTGGGAGTGGGACAACGTGTCCCCCGCCGAGCAGTGGAAGCACTCGCACAACTTCGTCCATCACACGTTCACGAACGTCCTCGGCAAGGACAACGACGTCGGCTACGGCATCCTGCGCGTCGCGCCCGAGCAGCCGTGGAGCCCCGCCCACCTCCCGCAGCCGCTCTACAACCTCCTCCTCGCGATGTTCTTCGAGTACGGGGTGGCGCTGCACGACCTGGAGATCGACAAGATCCGGGCGGGGACGGCCGACATGGTGGTCACCAAGGACAAGCTGCGCCAGATCGGCCGCAAGATCCGCCGCCAGTGGGGCAAGGACTACCTCGCGTTCCCGCTGCTCAGCGGCCCGCAGTTCGCCTCCACGCTGGCCGCGAACTTCACCGCCAACGTCGCCCGCAACGTCTGGGCCCACATGATCATCTTCTGCGGGCACTTCCCCGGCGACGTCGAGGTGTTCGAAGAGGAGCGCCTCGACGGCGAGACGAAGGGCGAGTGGTACGTCCGGCAGCTGTGCGGCTCGGCGAACATCTCAGGCGGAGCGCTGTTCCACCTGATGACCGGCAACCTCAGCCACCAGATCGAGCACCACCTGTTCCCGGACATGCCGAGCAACCGGTACGCGGAGATCGCCCCGCGCATCCGGGAACTGTGCGACAAGTACGACCTCCCGTACCACACGGGCTCCCTCTCCAAGCAGGTCACGAGCACCTGGAAAAAGATCGTCCGCTACGCCCTCCCAACCCGCCAGCCCAAGGGCCGGCAGGCACCGTCCGGTACGCGGTAACCCGCAACCAGGCGGGGATCTCCCGGCACGCCGCCCGTCAGCCGAGGGCTTGAGCGACCGGGAGGTAGAGGCGGGACGGGTCGTTCGCGATGGGGGCGCCGTACTCCATGATCGTGGTGGTGAACGCGGGACGCAGGCCGCGTTCCTCCGCCCAGGCGATCAACTCCGGGTGCCGGTGGTCGATGTCGACCCGTACCGGCCCTTCGGGGACGACCTCGTCCACCAATGCAAGCGCGGTCTCGGCGTCCTGCGCGATGACGGGACCAACGATGACCCGGTCGTCGTTCCTCCACGCCCCGCCGTAGCCCACAACACCACGCTCATCCCGGACGACCCGTAGCGTCTCGCAGAAGAACGGCAGGCCCTCGACCACCTGCGACCGGTCGGCACCGAACACCTCGGTATCGAGCGCGTGGACGGCAGGCATGTCCACCGCCTCTATTGGCACGGACACACCCCGCCTGGACGGCCCGTCCGACACACCCTTATAGGTCGTGCACAGCCCCACGGCCTTGAACCCAAGACGCTCGTACAGCGGACGCCCATACTCCGTAGCGGTCAGACACAGACTAGCCGTGGCCGCGTTCTCCATGACGTGGCGCATCAACCGTCCGCCAAGACCACGCCGCTCATACCGCTTGGCGACCAGCACCATGCTGATGGCCGCGACGTCCTCGCCGTATGGGGTCGACACCACCGTCCCGGCGAGTTCCCCGTTTTCGTCGTCGACGCCGTAGACGTCCCCCACCGAGAACAGGAACCGCCACTTGCGGTCTTCCCGCCCCCACTCACGATCCCCGGCGAGCCGCTGACAAGCAGCAAGGTCATCAATCCCCAGCAACCGGACAACCCCGTCCACCACTCCCATGTCCGGGACGCTAGATCGCCCCCACCGACCCCCACAACCGAATTACGCGCGCCAGGTCACCACGTCGCCCGGTGTCTGCCCCGGTAGACCGGCCGCCGGGCGCCGCGTGCACCGCAGCGAACACGGTCACAGCGCCACCCCGGCTCCCGCTCAACTGCTGTTCCAGTTCACCGAACGAGCACGCTGTCACGCGCAACTGCACGGTCGAGGCGTCAGCCGTTCACCTGACGACTCGTCTTGGCGACCTCGGCGGGGACGTGGCCGACGGCCGCATCGAAAAGGAGGCGGCCCGCCGTGCCGACCGGCTTGCTTCCAGGGCTGTCCTTCTGCTGGAGGACGCCCACGTAGGGCCCGGCGTGCTGTTTCCACAGGACGACGGCCTTCACGTCCGTCCACGGAACGGAGAACGTCGTGGCGAGGAGGACCAGGCCCCCGACACCGAGCATCCGCGCGTCAGGACCGCGGCCCCGAGCAGCAACGCCACGTTCTTCAGCGTTGGGCCGTAGCGGACCTCGTACACCTCGCCGGGCTCCATCCCGATCACCTCCGCACGCCGAGCGTGGGGTGATCACAGTCCCGGGCCAAGGGGCGGCCGTCCGGTCAGTACACGTTGACGCCGAAGGCGGCCAGGACCTTCGTGACCGGCTGGAAGAAGGATGAGCCACCGGTGCTGCAGTTGCCGATGCCGCCGCCGATCCCCAGGCCGATCGCGATGCCGCCCGAGAAGTACGGGGCTCCCGGGGTGTCGCCGGGTTCCACGCAGATGTTCGTCCTGGCCAGGCCGGTGATCGTCCCCTCCGGGAAGCGGACGGTCTGGTTGATCGCCGTCACCGTGCCGCAGCGCACGCCGGTGGCAGGGCCGCTGCGGCAGACGCTCTGCCCGACGACGGGGCTGCCGGCGCCCGTGATGTCCTGGGAACCGGGGTAGCGGCGCACGCTACCGGGCCGCTCCACGTGCGGGTCGACATATCGGACGAGTCCGACGAGGTTCGTGACCGCGACGACCGTGCCGAGTTCCACGGTCAGGGCCGGGTCGGCGTACAGGGTCAGGCCCGCTTTCGCGCAGCCGCCCGCGGTGAGGAAGTAATAGGTGCCGTGCCGCTGCACGTTGAAGCCGAGCGTGCAGCGGACGCCACCGGGAGCGTAGATCGGCTGCCCGCCCTCGCCGCCGGGTGGGGCGGTGCCCGCGGAAGCAGCGGGTGCGAGAGCGGCCAGAACCACGGCGACCATGGCCATCGTGAGAATGCGGCGTAACACGGAACCTCCTGTGGGAGCCCAGGACGGCGACTCCCCGGAATGGTGCGTAAGAACGGACGTCCGGGCAAGGGGACGACAGTGCCAAGGTTGGCGGCGGTCTTATATCCACAATCACGATGACGCCAGGTCGTAAGGCGGGACGGCACGCCGTTGGCGGGCCACGGTGACCAGATGACCCGGCCTTGGAATGGCCGCGACCTGACGGATGTTCTCCAAGCCGCCGCATGGGACGGACGAGAACCGGGACCGGTGAGAATTCGGTAATGAGCGATGCTCGGGGAGAAGCGGGACCGCTCGCCGGACGGACGGCGTGGGCGCGGCGGCTGCGGACACCGCTGCGGGAGTTCATGCGCACCGAGACCGGCGGCGCCGTGTTCCTGCTGGCCGCGACGCTCGCCGCGCTCGCCTGGGCGAACGTGGACGCGTCCTCGTACGAGGGGTTCTGGGGGACGCAGGGGTCGGTCCGGGTCGGCGACGCGGGCATCACGCGGGATCTGCGCGACTGGGTCAACGGCGGCCTGATGACGCTGTTCTTCTTCGTCGTCGGGCTGGAGGCGCGCCGCGAGTTCGACATGGGCGAGTTGCGCGACCGGCGGCGGGTCGCGCTGCCGCTGGCCGCCGGGCTCGGCGGGATGCTCGTGCCGGTCGCCATCTACCTGGCGGTGAACGCGGGGCGTCCGACCGCGCACGGCTGGGGCATCGCGATGTCGACGGACACGGCGTTCGCGCTCGGCGTCCTCGCGCTGGTCGGCCGCAGCTTCCCGGCCCGGCTCCGCGCGTACCTGCTCACCGCCACCGTCGTGGACGACGTCATAGCGCTCGCGGTGATCGGGATCTACTACAGCGAGGACGTCTCGACCCCGGCGCTGCTGACGGCCCTCGGGATCTTCGCGGTGATCGTCCTGATCCGCGCCGCCGGCATCCGGCAGTTCGCCGTCTACCTGCTGCTGGGCGTGGCCACGTGGGCGGCGCTGGAGTCGTCCGGCGTGGAGCCGGTGGTCGTCGGCCTGGCCATGGGCCTGCTCACCTACGCGCACCCCGCCGCCCGCACCGACCTGGAACGCGCGACGGAGGGCTTCCGCCTCTTCCGCGAACAGCCCACACCCGAATACGCGCGCTCGGCCCAGACCCGGGTGGCCTCGGCGATCTCGCCGAACGAGCGGCTGCAACTGCTGTTCCACCCGTGGACGAGCTACGTGATCGTCCCGCTGTTCGCACTCGCCAACGCCGGGATCAGCATCAGCGGCGACTTTCTGGGCCGCGCGTTCACCTCGCCGGTCACGCTGGGCATCCTGATCGGCTACGTCGTCGGCAAGCCGATCGGGCTCCTCGGCTCATCGTGGCTGGTCACGTGGCTCAGCCGGGGTCGGCTGAGGCCGCCCGTCGGCTGGGCCGCGGTCGGGGCCGGCGGCACGATCGCGGGCATCGGCTTCACCGTGGCGCTGCTGATCGCGACGCTGACGTTCACCGGCTCGCGGCTCGAAGAGGCGAAGATCGGCATCCTGTCCGCCGCGCTGTGCGCCACGATCGTCACCTGGACGGTCGTCCGCGTGACCAAGCTCCTGCCGCCGCTGCGGCGGCTACGCGCCCTGCTGGGGACGGCGGAGACCATCATCGACCTGGCCGCACCGGTCGATCCCGAACGCGACCACGTCCGCGGCCCGGCCCGCGCGCCCGTCACCGTGGTCGAGTACGGCGACTTCGAATGCCCGTACTGCGGGCAGGCCGAGAACGTCATCCGGCAACTGCTCGCCGGGTTCGGGGACGTCCGGTATGTGTGGCGACACCTCCCGCTCACCGACGTCCACCCGCAGGCGCAGCTGGCGGCGTACGCGGCGGAGGCCGCGGCCGAGCAGGGCGCCTTCTGGGAGATGCACGACCTGCTCCTGGAACACCAGGACGAGCTGCAGCCCAAGGACCTCGTCCGCTATGCCGCCGAGATCGGCCTCGACGTCGACCGCTTCCGCACCGACCTGCGCGCGAACCTGGGCGCCGACCGGATCGCCGAGGACCTCGACTCCGCCGACCTGAGCGGCGTCTCCGGCACCCCGACGTTCTTCGTCAACGGCCGCCGCCACCTCGGCGCCTACGACATCACCGACCTCACCGCCGCCGTCAAGAGCGCCCGCAAGACCGCCGCCCTACGCCCCTGACCTCACTCCTCGTCCGGGTTGTACATCGCGTCGTGCTGCTGGCGCGGGGAGCAGACCGAGGCGGACGGACAGGAGCAGCGGCGGGAACCCACCTTCACCGTCACGCGGTCGCCCGGAACGTTGTAGCCGATCACCTGGCCCTCGCCCTCGGGGGTGGAGACGCGCGAGCCCAGCCGCGGCGCCTTCTCCTTGAACTCCATGTAGAGCGGGTGCTCGTACTTGAGGCAGCACATCAGGCGGCCGCAGGCGCCGGCGATGCGGAGGGGGTTGACGGGGAGGTCCTGCTCCTTCGCCATGCGGACGGAGACGGGTTCGAAGTCCTTGAGGAAGGTGGCGCAGCACAGGTCGCGGCCGCAGGGGCCGATGCCGCCCTGGAGGCGGGCCTCGTCGCGGGGGCCGACCTGGCGGAGCTCGACGCGGGCCTTGATGCCGCGGGCCAGGTCGCGGACGAGGGCGCGGAAGTCGACGCGGTGCGGGGCGGTGAAGTAGATCTTGAAGACGTTGTCGGTGTCGAGGAAGTCGACGCCGATGACCTTCATGGGCAGGCCGTGCTTGCGGATGAGGCGCTTGGCGATCGAGCGGCCCTCGGCGCGGCGGCGGCGGTTGGCCTCGTCTCGGGCGAGGTGCTCGTCGGTGGCGGGGCCCGCGCATTCGGGGAGGCCGTCGATGTCGTCCGACACCCACTGCGGGGCCCACACGCACTCGGCGACCTCGGGGCCCGAGTCGGTCGGGACGAGGACCTTGTCACCGACCTTCGGGGTGTGCGGTCCCGGGTCGAGGTAGTAGAGCCGGCCGTAACGGGTGAAGCTGACGGCCATCACCATGCCCACGGTTTCGCTCCGTTCGCCCGGTTTCGTGCGACCCACGTTAGTCGTCCGGGCGCGTGCGTCACCAGGTGGCGTCGGCGAGGTCCTTTCCGGGGACGGGCGGCAGGCCGTTCGTGTAGAGGTCGCCGGCCGTTGCCAGGACGGTTCCGCCGGTGTGGGCCGTGTCCAGGTCGGTCAGTGGGCCCGTCACCTTCTGCTGCCACAGGACCTTCCCGGGCTTGCCGGTGAGGGTGAAGGTCTGGAGGGTCAGCTGGGACTTGGCGACCGTACCGACGACCGCCTGCTTGCCGTCGTGCGTTAGGACGGCGTTAGAGCTGCCCTTGGGCAGCGTCATGACGGCCTTGCTCAGCTTGAGGTCACCGGCGGCGCCGTTGGTCTCGACGGTGCGGAGTTGGTGCTTGGCGGAGCCGACCGGGCTCCAGACGAAGGAGAGCTTCGCGCCGGACCAGGAGAGGCTGTCGACGCGGCCGGGGGCCTTGGTCGTCCACGTCTTGTGGGCGCCGGTGCTGAGGGTCAGGACGTCCAGGCGTCCGCGCTTGCCCTTGTAGGTGACGTAGGCGAGGTGGTCGCCGGAGACGGCGATGTCCGACCAGGAGTTGGAGACGCCGGGGACGGTCGCCTTCGGGATGTCCTTCAGGTCCTGCGGGCGTCCGTCGTCGCCCAGGTGGAGGCGCTGGAAGGTGACCTTGCGGTCGCCGTAGGACGCGACGATGTACGAGCCGTCCTTCGCGGCGGCGACGCGGTGGAAGCGGCGACCCTGCGGCGGAGCGACCGGCAGCCCCACGTCCGCGCCGGTGTGCACGTCGCGGACGACCAGCGCCGCGCCCTCGGCGGTGATCCCGACGACGAACCGCGGGTCGGTCTGCTCCGCCTTCGCGGCCGGCTTGGCCTCGTGCTCCTCCTTCGCGGCGCGCTGGTGGCGGTGCACCACGTCCACGCTGCCGGCGACGAACAGCGCCGCGGCCGCGGCCACGGTGAGCGGGATCAGGCTCTTCCATGAGCCCAGCCGTGTCCCCCGGTCCTCGCGCCTGCCCTCGTCCATGGGTCCGCCCCGCACCTGCCTCTCCGCTCCTGGGTTACCGCGTCGTTTCTATCTCATCTACATGCCTACAAAAACCCATGAAGCGGGAGTTACCACATCGACGCCTAGTCGCAAGCGTCACAGCGTGGCGGTGCGGGGCGGCGGGAGCGGGAGTCACAGTGCGACGGCGCAGGCGCGGCGCACCTCCTCGACGGTAGCGGGCGCGTCCAGCCGGAACAGGCCGTCCAGCCTCCGTTCCAGCCGGGACGCGCGGACGGCCGCCTTCACCGCCAGGAACACGCTGGTGGCGAGGACGAGCGGCGGCTCCCCGACCTCCTTGGCGGACATCAGGTCGTGCGGGTTCTCCGGCACGGACGCCGCCCGGTCGCGCGGGAACAGGTACGTGTTCAGCTCCAGCGGGATCGTGGTGACGGCGGGCGGCTTGTACCGCCAGGTGTTGACGGTGTTGAGGCGGCCGGCCTCGTCCCCGGCCGGCTCCCGCACGAGCCGCTCGGTCAGCACGTAGCCGATGCCCTGCACGAAGGCGCCCTCGACCTGGCCGACGTCGAGCGCCGGGTTGATGCTCCAGCCGATGTCGTACACCAGGTCGGAGCTGAGGATCTCCGTCTCGCCGGTGAGGACGTCGATCTCCACGACCGAGCAGGCGGCGGAGTAGGTGAAGCCGGTGAAGGAGTCGACGCCGCCGCCGGGGGCCGCGTGCGGGTCCACCTTGATGCCGGGCAGTCCGGGCTGGCCGCCCTTCTTGAACGTCAGCGCGGGGATCGGGTCCTCGCCGCCGTGGATCGGCGCGGTGAACGAGACGACGAGGCTGACCCGCTGCTGGTAGGCGAGCTGGACGAGGTTCTGCCAGATGAGCCGTCCGTTGACCTTCGCGGCCCAGCCGTCCTTGCCGTGGTTCCAGTAGTCGATGCCCTGCTTGCGGCACCAGTCCTCGCCGTTGTCCTTCAGCATCCGCTGCCCGAAGTCGGCGAGGCGGCTCCGCATCTGCTCGCAGACCTGCTTGACGGCCTCGCCGTTGTAGGCGGTGCCGGTGGACGCGCCCGAACTCGTCGGGTTCGGGATCACGCTCGTCCGTGGCCGCTCGATGTGGATCAGGTCGAACGGCACGTTCAGGACGTACGACGCGATCTGTTCGATCTTCGTCATCATTCCCTGGCCCATGTCGACGCCGCCCTGGTGGACGACGATGCTGCCGTCCCCGGAGTGGATCGCCAGGTGCGCGACGGCCTGTTCGAGCTGCGTGAAGTTGTATCCGGAGCCGTACTTGACGGGCACCATGGCGATGCCGCGCTTCCGCCACGTGTTGGCCTTGTTGTAGTCCTCCACAACTTTTCGCTTGTCGGCGTACTTCGAGACGTCCTTCAGGTAGTCCCAGACCTCGCGCATGTAGCAGTAGGTGAGTGCCTGGCCGAACGGCGTGACGTCTCCGCGCTCGTACATGTTCTTCTCGCGCACGTCCTCGGCGGTCATGCCGACCGCGTACGCGGCGTCGTCGATCGCGTTCTCCACGATGACCTTGCCCTGGACGTCGCCGAACGCGCGGAACGCCGTGTTCGGCGCGGTGTTGGTGCGGCACACGTCGATCTGGTTCTCGAAGTTGCGCACCCGGTAGGCGTTGTCGGCGCGGAGCTGGATGCAGTTCGACACGATGAACGAGCAATCGTAGAACGCCCCGCCGTCGCCCCACATGCGGGTCTGGGAACCGCGGATGAGGCCCTTGTCGCCGGACCGCTTCGTGCCGGTGTCGATCGCGATCTGGTACTGGCCGTAGTACGGGTGCCGCTTGCCGATGAGGGCGGTGTCCTCGTCGCGCGGCAGGACAAGCCTGATCGGACGGCCGGTCGCGTACGCGGCGACGACCGCCGGCCCGGTGACGAAGCGGGCGGGTTCGGTCTTGCCGCCGTACCCGCCGCCGAGCTGCCGCACGTCCACCTCGATGCGGTTGTGCTCGACGCCGATCGCCATCGCGGACGTCTGGTGCATCTCCATCGGGCTCTGCGAGGACGGACGGACCGTCCAGCGGTCGCCGTCGGCCGGTTCGACGACGCACGCGTGCGTCTCCATGTAGAAGTGGGCCTGGCCGCCGGTGAGCTGGCCGCTCTCGACGATGACGCAGGGCGCGCCGTCTACCTCGCCGTCCCGCTTGACGATGTTCGCGTCGAACGGCCGCTTGTCTTTGGCGGTCCAGGTGAACTCGCTGCCGGGACGGGTCACCTTCCAGATGTGCGACACGTACGGCGCGGCGGACGGACAGTCGGGAAACACGCTGCCGATGGACACGGCGTCCTGAAGCGACAGCACGGCCTTGTTCCAGGGCGGCTTGTTCCACTCCGCCGGCCACGTCACTTCGCTGTAGGTGACGCAGTTGCGGGTCACGTACTCGGCGATCTCGATGGCGGCCTGCTCATTGTCGGCGAGGACGAGCGCGATGGCCTGGCCCGCGTACTCGACCCGGCCGTCGGCGAACAGCGGCTGGTCGCCGCCCATGCCTTGCAGGTTGATGCCCTTCGCCGGGACGTCCTTGCAGGTGATGAGCCGTTCGAAGGAGGCGAACCGGTCGCTCAGATGCTCGCTGACCGCGTCCACGCCCGTTCCGCCGGGCTCGCCGGGGACGGTGAGGGTGAAGTCGGCGAGCGCGCGGCGGCTCTGCACGAACGCCGCCTGGAGCGTCGTCGGCGGCACCGGGATCTCGTGCGTGTAGTGGACCTGCCCGGCCGCCTGGAACAGCGCCATCAGCTTGATGTAGGGCTGCGAGACCGGCTTCTTCCAGTCCTGGATCTTGTAGTGCTGGCGGCCGTCGCTGACGCCGCGGTGCCCCCAGGTGATCTCGGCGGCGCTGCGGTCCTTCGCCGGCACCTTGCCCGGCGAGCGCTGCTCCAGGGCCTGCACGATCGCCTTGTAGAGGAAGGACTCCGCGAGTTCGATCCGGTACTCGTCCGTGATGCCCTCGTACGGGACGCCCTTCATGCGGTCGTGCCAGGAGGTGAGCTCGGCGCGCGTCTCCTTCCGGAGGGTGCCGGCGAGCGCCTGGAAGGCTTCGAGGGACAGCGGACGGCCGGTCATGGCGTCCTCCGTCTTCTTGGGACGCCACGGGTAGGGCGCGATCCCGCCGAAGACGAGCGCGGCCTTGCCGACCTTCAGATCGGCGCCCAGGGTCAGGCTCGTGGTGGCGTTCACGAGCGAGTGCGCGTTGACCTCCCTGAAGGCGACCTTCTGTGCGAGCACGATCTCGTCGTCTGCGCCGAAGGGCAGGCGGTACGCCAGGATGACCAGGTCGCGTGAGCGTTTCGGGTCTTCCTTGACCCATTTCGTCAGGTCTGCCGGGGTCATCCACTCCGACTTGCCGGTGGACGCGCGCCACACCTCGATGGTCGCTCCCGTCGCGGTGAGCGCGGTGAAGAGGTCGGACGGGAACGGGTCGCCCGTCCGGATGTGGTCGAGCACCAGCATCGTGTTGCCGCCGAGGGACGCCGCGTTCCGGACGATCGTCCCGGCGGTGCGGCGCGCCATGAACTCCAGCGCGCCGAGCCGGGTCGTCTCGCCGGCGTGGCGGCGGTCGCGCTGCTCCCTGAGGATGCCGATGAGGTCGCGGTAGGAGCGGCCGGCGCCGACGTCCACCCCGTCCTGGGTGACCTTGACGTCGTTCAGGCCGGGGATGTGGCGGATGTCGACGAGCAGTTCGGCCGCTTTGACCTCGTCCGGGTACACACCGAACGAGGTGTTCCCGTGGACGAGCCGCAGTTTCCGGCCCTGCCCGCCCGTCATGATCGACTGGAGTTCGGCGAGCGTGGCGGGGGTGATCCAGGCTTTGTCGCCGCCGGTCGTCGTGACGTCGGACGGGGTCACGGTGCGGGCCGCGTCCGGGAACGGGACCACCGCCTTGCCGGCCGGGGCCTCCACCCGCCCGTCGACGATGCACGGCATGCGGGCGGCCTCGTCCTCGTCGGTCCAGTCGGACGCGAACGTCTTCATGCCGGTGAGGATCGCCCGGTAGCCGGTACAGCGGCACAGATTCCCGTCGAACACCTCCTCGACGCGGGCCTTGGTGGGGTTCGGCTCGTCCTGAAGGAGCGCGGTCATGTTCATGACGAAGCCGGGGGTGCAGTAGCCGCACTGGGTTCCGTTGTTCGCCGCGAGCCGGTACGCGACCGGGTTGATCCGCTCGGCCTCGGTATCGGGGTCCGCGGCCGGCGCGTTCCCGGCCTCGTACGCCGCCACCTGCGCCGTGGACTCCTCGTGCGCCGCCGCGGCGGCCTCCGCGGCCGCGGCGACGGCGGCCGGTTCGGTGAGCCCCGGGGTGACCCCGCGGGAGAAGGACGGCTGGTGCGCCAGGTGCGGCGGCGCCTTCCGGCCCGCCCCGCCGGTGCCCTCGATCGTCGTGACCGCCAGGCCGTCGAGGGCGCAGACCGGACGCAGGCACGAGTTGATCGCGCGATGCTCGGCTGCCTCCGCCTTCTCGTCCCAGCGCGACAGGATGACCGTGCAGGCGCCGCAGCCTCCCTGGCCGCAGCCCTTCTTGGCGCCGGTCAGCGCGACGTCCGGCGAGCGCAGGTAGTCGATCAGCAGCAGGTCGGGGGACGGGTCGTCCAGGACCACGCGCTCGCCGTTGAGATAGAACGTCACGCTGCCGGTCACGAACCGCCCCCTGTGCCTTCGGTTGAGATGTCCTCAACACGAAGCGTAACTCTTTGCCGCCGGATAGTTACAGAGAGTGTTTTCTTACTCAGCCGAGAGCGGCGCGTGCGGCGTCGATGAGGGACGCCCGGTAGGAGCCGCCGAACAGGGCCACGTGGACGAGCAGCGGGTGCAACTGGTGCAGCGGGACGCGGGAGCGCCAGCCGTCCGCCAGGGGCGCCGCATTGTCGTAGGCGGCCAGTACGGTTTCCAAGTGCGGGGTCCCGAAGAGGGCCATCATCGCCAGGTCGGTCTCGCGGTGCCCGCCGTGTGCGGCCGGATCGATGAGGAGGGCACGGCCGTCCGTCCACTGGACGTTGCCCGACCACAGATCACCGTGGATGCGGGACGGCGGCTCGGGTGGCCCGGCCAGGTCCTCGATGTCCGCCATGACGCGCTCGACGAGACCGACGTCGTCGGACGACAGGTGTCGCGCGCCGAGGCGGAGGAACGGTTCGAGGCGGCGCTCGGCGTACCAGCGCGGCCAGTCGCGGTCGTCCGGCGTGTTGTCGAGCGGGAGGTCGGCGATGAAGCCGTCCCAGGGCGCGCCGTAGGCGTCCGGGCGGTTGCCGGTGTGCAGGGCGGCCAGCTCGCGTCCGAAGCGCTCGGCGGCCTCCCGCGTCGGGGAGGAGGACGGCAGCCACGGCAGGACGAGCATGTGATCGTCAGCGGCGACCACGTCCGGGACGGGCGTCCCAGGCCCCGCCTCGCCCAGCCAGCGCAGGCCCGCTGCCTCGGCGGCGAACACTCCCGCCTGGTCGGCGGCCGCCTTCACGAACACCTCGCGGCCATCGGCCAGGGACGCCCGGTGCAGCGTCCAGGAGTGGCTGGAACCGAGGTCGCTCACGTTGGCGACCCCGGTCCCGAGCAGCCGCTCCAGCCGGTCGCGCACTCAGCGCTCCTTGAGCGCGGCGCGGATCTCCTCCAGGAGGCCGGGCACCGCCGCCTCCACCTGCTCAAGGACGAGGTCGAAGTCGGCGCGCCCGCCGTAGTACGGGTCGGGGACGTCGAGGTCGCCGCCCGCGTCCGGGTCGAACTCGCGCAGCAGCCTGATCTTGCCGCGCGCCGCCTCGTCCGGCGCCATCGAGCGCAGCGCCCGCAGGTGCCCCTCGTCCAGCGCCAGGATCAGGTCGTACCGGTCGAACCAGGAGTCATCGAACTGCCGCGCGATATGCCCCGACCGGTAACCGGCCCGTTGCAGCGTCGCGATCGTCCGCTCGTCCGCCTCGTCGCCCACATGCCAGCCGCCGGTGCCCGAGCTGTCGACCTCGACGTCCAGGCCCTCTTCTTCGACGTGGTGGCGCAGGACCCATTCGGCCATCGGAGAGCGGCAGATGTTGCCGGTGCAGACGAACGTGACGCGGTACGACATGACCCCATCATGCCCGAGGTCAGCGTCCTTCAACGATGACCTTGTCCACCCCGGGCGTCCCCGTCATCGCCTTCGTCACCGGCCCCGTGTCCGCGCCGGGAGCCAGGCTGCCCCTGAAGGACTCCGGAATGTCGCCGGCCTCGACCGACCGGCGGAACTGGTCGTCGTCCTCGAAGCGGCTCTTGAAGCGCTCATACGCCTGCTGCTTGTTCTCGAACTCGACCTGGCGGACCGACCTGAGCCCCTCCAGGTGCTGCTTGATCGCCCGCTTCTGCGCATCGGTCGCGTCCTTGTGGTCGCAGACCTCGTTCGCGGACGTCTCCACGCACAGGAACACCGAGATCGTCGGCACCGAAGCGCCGGACGACGGCTGGGCCAGCGGGCCGGTCGCGCCGTCGGACCGGAACGCGCCGCCCACCACCGCTCCCCCCACGACCACGGCGGCGGACGCCGCGACGGCGGCCATCGCCATCGCGGGACGCGGAACCCTCCGGCGCCGTCCGGCGAACCCCGGTTCCGGCATGGTCTCGGGGCGGATGGTGTCGCCCACGGTCTGCAGCGCGTCCCTGAGACGCTCTTCGGTCGTGTTCACTGCTCACTCCCCAGCATCCGGCCCAGCGCGGCGAGCGCCCGGGACGTGGTCGACTTGACGGTTCCGATGCCGATCCCCATGGCGTCGGCGATCTCCTCGACGGAGAGGTCGCAGAAGAAGCGCAGCACCAGCGCCTCCCGCTGCCGGGCCGGGAGCCGGTGCAGCGCCTGGCCTGAACAATGAGTGACCATTGTCAAGGTGTCGCGCGGGCACACCCACCGGGATAGACCGCTGTGGCGGCGGGCACGGTTCATCTCCAGCGGAATCGCGTCTTTCCCTGCGACACCGCGATGCGGTCCAGTAACCTCTCGGTGTCCGTCCGTGAGCTCGGAAGGCACGAACCGGTTTGCCGGGGACACGGTTTAGAGAGCGTCGATCGAACGGATGCCGCTGGGCTCAGTCCAGCGTGGGGCTCAGTCAACGGTCCCGCACCACGCAGGTGGTGGATGCGACTTCTGCGCGGCGGCCAGCCGCGATTGAAGAGCGCAGGTCGGTGGAGACGATCGAGCTACAGTACTGAGTTCGCCCGTTAACGGCCGATAAGTTGACCATCCATGTCCCAGGGGTATTGGTTGCTTCGGGGGCGAAACTCCCGGGAACAGAAACACGGCCTCGGCACGCCGATCGGCGTGCCGAGGCCGGACGCGCTGATCAGACGCGGCCGAGGGGGTGAATCATGATGGTGTCCACGCCGGGTGCGCTCTCCAGTTCCGTCTTCAGGGCCTGGGCGGTTCCGATGTCCGCGACCCGCACGCGCAGCGAGTCGGGGATGTCGCCTGGATGCGCTCCTTCGAGCATGTCCTTGCGGTCCGCGAAGAGCTTCTTGAAGCGCTCGTAGGCCTGTTCCTTCGATTCATACCTGATGCGGCGCACCCCGGCCATTTCCTCCAGGCGGCGCCTGACCTCGTCCTTCTCCCCGGCCGCCGCGTCCGAGGCGCGGCACTTGGGCATGCTCGACGAGCGGACGCAGAAGAACACCGACACGTCGCGTTCCTTGCCGGTGGACGCAGCGGGCTTGGCGGCCTCGTCCCACATCATGACGAAGCCGCCGGCAACCGTCCCCACCATCAGCAGGACCGCCGCCGCGGCGGCGATGACCACGACCGGACGTGCGCGCCGCCGTTGCCTCGATGCCGGAGCGTTATCCGGACGGGGTCCCTCGGGCTCGCTCACCGTTCTTCCTCCTGCCTCGTCGATCATCTACGCGACAACAGAACACGACCCCCGGCTTGATGCCGGGGGTCGCGTCCTGGGGTGGGTCGAGCGGAGCGGATCAGCGGTGGCTGACGGCGTTCAGCGCGTCCACGATGCCGTTCCCGAAGAAGCCGTTCTGCTCCTTCGAGCCCTCACAGGTCTGCGTCGAGGTGTGCTTGCCCGTCGAGGTGTACCAGACGTACTCCATGGTCCGCGGGCTCGGGCATTCCTTCTCGGTCGCCGTGCCGCGCAGCACGCGCTCCACGAAGTTCGGGCTGAGGGTGATGCCGCCGTGCCGGCGGTCCCGGTGCCCGTACTTGCTGATGATGAGCGCGGCGACGCCCACCGCGTGCGGCGACGCCATCGAGGTGCCCTGGATCGACTGGTAGTAGGCGCAGTCGTCGCCCTTGCAGCTGCGGATGATGTACGGCACGTTCGGCGTGCCGTCCGCGTTCAGCTCCCCGCGCGCCTTCGCGAGCCGCTCGGGGTAGGCGGCCCAGATGCCGGCCTTGTCGTCCGGACGCTGGTCGGCCGTGTCGACCTTGTCGCCGCCGGGCGCCGCCACCGCGACGTACCCGTTGCCGAAGCTGCTGTAGTACGACTTGCGGGTGGACGGCCCGGTCGCCGAGATCGGGATGACGTGCTCGCCCTCGGACGGCATCGACACGCAGCTCGCCGGGATCGTCCGGTCGTGCGGGGCCTCACCCGGCATGGACGGGAAGTCGGGGCTGCTGGTGTCCTCGTTCGTCTTCGTGTAGTCGACGAAGTCGTTGCCGGCCGCGGAGATCAGCGTGACGCCGCGCCGGTGCGCGAAGTCGAGGGCGCGCTGCGTCGCCTTGATGATCGTCCGCTGTTCGAGCTGGTCCTCGGGGCTGTCGGCCGGGTTGTTGCCGCAGTTCCACAGCCACGGGTCCACGTAGTAAGACATGTTGACCACGTCGATGCCGTGCTTGGCCGCGTAGGTGAGGCCGTCCACGGTCGGCTGCAGGAAGAAGTAGCCGGAGTCCTGGCCGACGCGCAGGTTCACGATCGACACGTTCGGCGCGACGCCCGCCATGCCGAGCCCGTTGCGGGGCGAGGCGATCGTGGACGCGACGTGCGTGCCGTGGTCGTTGTCGTCCCAGTCGACGGGGTCGACGCACGACTTGAACTCGCAGGGGCCGTCGACCTCGTTGCCGTTGGCGTCCGTCGGGATGTCGTGGGTGAAGTTGCGGCTGAGCTTGCGGTTGAAGTTCGGCTTGATGTCCGGGTGGCTGCCGTCCACGCCGGTGTCGAGGATGCCGACCAGCACGCGCTTGTCGCCCGGCTCCTTCTTGTACGAGCCGTCCGCCGTCGCGTGGATCTGCTTCATGTCCCACTGCAGGTCGGCGAGCGGCTCCTCGTTCTTGGACGGGGCGCCCTTGAGCGACACCGTGCTCTTGGTGCCGGTCATCCGCTCGACCTTCGCCGCGGCCTTCTTCTTCGTCTTCGGCGCCTCGCCGATGACGCGGTTGTGCGCGACGCCCTCCAGCGCCCGCTCCTTCATCACCGCGTGGATGAACTCGGGGTTGTCCGAACGGACGGTCGCCACGCCCACATCGCGGTTCTCGTGGACGATCTTGCCGCCGGCCGCGCGGACCGCGTGGTGCGCCCAGCCGAGAGGCACGCGCTCCTTGTAGAGGACGACGTACTCCGAAACCTCACCCTTGTCCGGTTTCGGTTCCGCTGACGCTGGCACCGCGAGTGCCGCCATGGTGGCGACGGCACACGCGGCGGAAATCAAGGCTCGCCGCAAAGCTGACCTCCTGGCCGTGGGGGAGCTAGCTAGCCCGGGATCGGGGGTAAACCAGGCGAAGGTACGCGTGCGGCTGTTGAGAGTTGCGAACGTTAAAGTAACAAAAAGGTAGATCTCTTGTAAGCGCCCCATCAACCGGTGCGAAGCGCCAGCGTGAGCGCCTCGACGGCCAGCAGCGGATTGACGTTCGCCTCCAGCCGCTCCCGGCACGCCATGATCGCGTCGAGCCGCTTGAGGGTGTCCTCGGGCCGCCCGTTCTGCGCCGCCGTCCGCAACTCCGGGCCCAGGTCGACGTTCACCAACTCGCTGCCCGCCCCCAACTGGAGCGTCAGCACGTCCCGGTAGTAGGACGCGAGGTCGAGCAGCGTCCGGTCGAGCGCGTCCCGCTTCACACGGGTCGCACGTGACTTCTGGCGATCCGCCAGGTCCTTGATGGCGCCCGCCGTCCCGCGCGGCATACGGCCCTTCTCACTCTCGCCCAGCGCCTTGCGCAGAGCCGACGTCTCCTCCTCGTCCAGCTTCTCGGTCTGCGTCTTCGCCTCGGCGTCCGCAGCCTTCACGATGGCCTCCGCCGCCGCGACGGCCGGGCCCACGGACGTCAGCCGGCGAGGCACCGCCATGACCGAGGCACGCCTGTTGCGCGCCTCGGGCTCCGTCGCGAGCCGCCGCGCCTGCCCGACGTGCCCCTGCGCCATCCGGGCGGCTATCTCGGCCATCTCACGGTCGACACCGTCCCGCTGGACGAGAACGTCCGCGACCGCCGCGACCGGCGGCGTGCGGAGGGTCACCACCCGGCAGCGCGACTTGATCGTCAC
Source organism: Actinomadura sp. BRA 177 (assembly GCF_013372625.1). Lineage (GTDB taxonomy): Bacteria > Actinomycetota > Actinomycetes > Streptosporangiales > Streptosporangiaceae > Spirillospora. The sequence continues at coordinate 27,133 of NZ_JABXFD010000534.1, read as the reverse complement.
CAGCAGATCCTCCGGCGACGGCGTGCACAGCAGCCAGAGCGTCCTTGGCGGCGGTTCCTCGATCGCCTTCAGCAGCACGTTCGCCGCCGGCTCCGTCGCTCGATGGGCGTCCTCGAACAACGTGATCTGCCAGCGTCCGCCGCTCGGCCTCGCCGACGCGCGCAGGACCAGCCGCCGGGCGTCGGCCGCGCTGAACGACAGGCCCGCGGGCCGGATGAGCGCCAGGTCGGCATGCGTTCCCTGGAAGATCTGGTGGCAGGACGGGCAGTGCCCGCACCCGCGCGGCGTCTCCGTGCACTGCAGCGCCGCCGCGAACGCCCGCGCCGCAGCGGACCGTCCGGCCCCGGGAGGCCCGGTGAACAGCCACGCGTGCGCCAGACCGCTCGTCCCCTCCGCAGCGGACGACAGCTGCTCGACAACGGGCTCCTGCCCGACCAGGTCGTCCCACACGCTCATGCCGAAAGGCTAACCGGATCCGCGCACACCGCGAGACGCACTCCGGCCACCGCACGCTCTACCAGCTGACCACCCGCCTGCCGGAGGAACCGCCGGGACATCCGCGCCGCATCCCATCCGCAACACCTCCGGCACGGCCGGGGCGTCCACACGGCGCCCCGCCCACTGCACGGTCGACACAGCCGGGGGCATCCGTGCGGCATCGCATTCGCTGTACGTCCGGGACGATCAGGACATCCCGTGCGGCCTTGCGTTCGCTGCACGGCTGGCGCGGCCGGGCATACGGCTTGCCGTCGCGGACGGTCAGAAGTCGCGGATGGCGGGGAAGGTGCTGGTGGCGTCCTCCGTGCCGGCTGGGACGGGGTCGGGGAGGATCTCGTGGATGCGGTACTGGATCTCGCGGCTCAGTTCGGTCTGCGGACGGCTGGCGTCCAGGATCAGGTAGCGGTCCGGGTCTGCCTCGGCGAGGGCGCGGAAGCCGGCGCGGACGCGTTCGTGGAAGTCCTGCGGCTCGGACTCGATGCGGTCGGCGGGGGCGGGCAGCCGGCGCAGTCCGGCCTCCGGCGGGATCTCCAGCAGGACGGTCAGGTCCGGGACGAGGCCGCCGGTGGCCCAGGCGTTGACGCGGGCGATGTCCTCGACCGCCTGCTCCCGGCCGAAGCCCTGGTAGGCGAGGGACGAGTCGACGTACCGGTCGGTGACGACGATCGCGCCGCGCTCCATCGCGGGCCTGATCACGTTGGCGATGTGGTCGGCGCGGTCGGCCGCGTACAGCAGGGTCTCGGCGCGGTCGGACAGCCCCGTCGTGTCGCGGTCGAGCAGCATCGCCCGCAGCCGCATGCCGATCTTGGTGGCGCCGGGCTCGTGCGTGGTGACGACGTCGTAGCCGTGGTCGCGGAGCCAGATCGCGGCGAGCCGCGCCTGCGTGGTCTTGCCCGCGCCCTCGCCGCCCTCGAACGCGATGAACACGCCGCGTTCCCGGTGGACGGGCTGCTGGGGCGCGGCGGCGACCTGCTCCGGCGGCGTGTAGATCTCGCCGTGCAGCGCGGCCCGTAGGTCGGGGACGAGCGGGATGCCGCGCCGGTCGTCCAGCCGCCGGTAGGCCAGCAGCCCGGCGATCAGCGTGACGACGGCCGCGATGAGCAGGCCCGCGCTGGAGCCGGTGAAGTCGTAGACGCTGTCGCCGAGGTCGAGCCGGTTCGAGCCGAGCGCCCCGGCGATCAGCGGGACGGCGATGAACGCGACCAGCGCGGCGACGAGCGCGACGGCGCGCAGGTAGGCGGCCGGGCGGGCGTCGTCCTGCGCGTCGGGGTCGGTCACGGCGGCCTTGGCCGTCGACCAGGCGGCCCCGGCGAACACGCCGAGGAACGCCGTCATGAACACGACGACGACCAGGTTCTGGACGAGGGCGAGCACGACCAGCGCGAGCGCGGCGGCGATCACGGCGAGGCCGAGGAGCCGGCGGCGGCTGAACGGGACGAGGGCGCGAGGCCCGAGGAACACCCCGAAGCCGAGCCCGAACGCCAGCCCGGCGAGGACCGTCCCGTAGCCCGCGTCGCCGCCGCCCAGGTCGCCGGTGTGGACGCGGGCGACGGAGATGACCGCGCCCGCCGTGAGGGACGCCCCGGCGATCGCGAGGCCGACACCGCGCGCGGCGGCCGTCCCCGGGCCCTGGAAGAGCAGCTTCAGCGGGGCGGGGGCCGCCGGCATCCCCACGGCCGGGATCTCCCGGCTGATGGCGATCGCGGCGGTCGAGACCAGGAAGACCCCGGCCGTCACGTAGAGGGCGAGGTCGGCGCGGGAGTCGCGGCCGAGCGTCCCGTCCGCGATGAGGGCGAGGATCGCGAACAGCACGGCGGCGACCGGGGCCGGGCCGTAGATCACGCGGGTCGCGGTGCGGGCGGCGCGCGGCGACTCCTCCTCCGGGAGCAGCGCGGCCAGGGACGCGCGCGCCGCCGCCACCCAGAGCAGGCTCAGGCAGGAGACGAGGAACGCGGCGGCGAGCGTCCAGGCGAGCACGCCGACGAGCGGCACCGTCACGACGATCACCAGCCGCAGCACGTCCGCGACCATCAGCATGAGGCGGCGGTCGACGCGGGCGGCGAGCAGGCCGGCGAGCGGCGCGAGCAGCACCACCGGCAACAGCATCAGCACCAGCGTGCCGCCGACCGCCTGCGCGCGCGCGGACACGTCGTCTTCGCGTGTCAGCATCGCGACCATCGCGGTCAGTGCGGGGACACTGAGCCACTGCGCGAGGCCCGCGAACGACAGCGCGGTCCGGAGCCGCCGGAACGGCCCGCTCCGTGAATGCGACGAAGGTGACGAAACGCCCGGCGGCTGTGACGCTGCGGGGTGCGGCCGAGGTGCGCCCGTTCTGGTCATGTCGGTCAGGGTATCGGCGTGGATGTCCCTAGGAGCCGGACTTCGCGGAGGTTCGGCGGCGGGTCGTCGTCTTCTTCTTCCCGCCACCCGCGGCCACCTTCTCGCGACGCTCCGCGAGCAGCTCCGCGGCCCGCTGGATCGTGATCGACTCGACCTCGTCGCCCTTGCGGAGGCTCGCGTTCGTCTCGCCGTCGGTGACGTACGGGCCGAACCGCCCCTCCTTCACCACCACGGGCTTCTCGCTCGCCGGGTCCTTGCCCAGCTCGCGCAGCGGCGCGGCGGCCGCGGCCCGGCGGCCGCGCTGCTTGGGCTGCGCGAACAGCTCCTTCGCCTGCTCCAGCGTGACGGTGAACAGCTCGTCCTCGGAGCCGAGCGAGCGGCTGTCGGTGCCCCGCTTGATGTACGGGCCGAACCGGCCGTTCTGCGCGGTCACCGGCTCGCCGTCCAGCTCGCCGAGGGTGCGCGGCAGCGACAGCAGCTTCAGCGCGTCGTCCAGCGTGATCGTGTCGAGCGACATCGACTTGAACAGCGACCCGGTGCGCGGCTTGGGGGCGTCCGCCTTCTTCGTCCGCTTCTTCCCCTCGGCGGGCGGGGCCGCCTCCGGCAGGATCTCGGTGACGTACGGGCCGAACCGCCCCGACTTCGCGACGATCGTGTGCCCGGTCGCCGGGTCGGTGCCGAGCTCCCGGTCGCCGGACGGCTGCGCGAACAGCTCCTCCGCCTTCTCGCCGGTCAGCTCGTCCGGCGCGATGTCGTCGGGGATGTTGACCTTGTCGCCGTCCCGGTCGAGGTAGGAGCCGTAGCGCCCGACGCGGACCAGGATGTCGGTGCCCTTGATCGGGAACGAGCTGATCCCCTTGGCGTCGATGTCGCTGATGTCGCCGACCAGCTCCCGCAGGCCCTCCTCCCCGGTGTCGCCGTAGTAGAACCGGTTCAGCCACGGGACGCGCTCGGCGTCGCCGCGCGCGATCTCGTCGAGACCGTCCTCCATGTGCGCGGTGAAGTCGTAGTCGACCAGGTTGCCGAAGTGCTGCTCCAGCAGGTTGGTCACGGCGAACGCCAGGAACGACGGGACCAGCGCCGTGCCCTTCTTGAACACGTACTCGCGCGCCAGGATCGTCCCGATGATCGAGGCGTACGTCGACGGCCGCCCGATCTCCCGCTCCTCCAGCTCCTTGACCAGGCTGGCCTCGGTGTAGCGGGCCGGCGGGCGGGTGGAGTGGCCCTCGGCGTCCACCGAGTTCGCGGTCAGCGGATCGCCCTCGGCCAGGTTCGGCAGGCGCCGCTCCTGGTCGTCGCGGTCGGTGGACGGGTCGTCCGCGCTCTCCACGTACGCCTTGAGGAAGCCGTAGAACGTGATCGTCTTACCGGTCGCACCGAACTCGGCCCGCTCGTTCTGCGTCGACAGGCCGGTCACGCGGATCGACACCGACTGGCCGGCGGCGTCCTTCATCTGGGACGCGATCGTCCGCTTCCAGATCAGCTCGTACAGCCGGAACTGGTCACCGCTCAGCCCGGTCTCGGCCGGCGTCCGGAAGGTGTCGCCCGCCGGGCGGATCGCCTCGTGCGCCTCCTGCGCGTTCTTGACCTTGGACGCGTAGACGCGCGGCTTGTCCGGGACGTACTGGCCGCCGAACAGCGCCGCCGCCTGCCTGCGCGCCGCCGTGATCGCCGTCTCCGACAGCGTGATCGAGTCGGTTCGCATGTAGGTGATGAAGCCGTTCTCGTACAGCTTCTGCGCGACCGACATCGTGTACTTCGCGGAGAAGTTCAGCTTGCGGCTGGCCTCCTGCTGGAGGGTCGTCGTCCGAAAGGGAGGGTACGGGCGCCGCGTGTACGGCTTCTGCTCAACGGACTTGACCTCGTATGGCCGGTCCCTCAGCCGCTCGGCCAGCGCGCGGGCCGCGGGCTCGTCCAGGTGCAGCGCGTCCCGGGTCTTCAGGGTGCCGTCGGACGCGAAGTCGCGGCCCTGCGCGACGCGCTTGCCGTCCACGCTGACGAGCCCGGCCTTGAAGACCTTCGGCTCCTCGTTCTTACCGGTGTCGAACTGTCCCGCGATGTCCCAGTAGTGGGCGGGGACGAACGCGATCCGCTCCCGCTCCCGCTCGACCACCAGGCGCGTCGCCACCGACTGCACCCGGCCCGCCGACAGCTTCGGCATGACCTTCTTCCACAGGACGGGGCTGACCTCGTACCCGTAGAGGCGGTCCAGGACGCGGCGCGTCTCCTGCGCGTTCACCAGCGGCATGTTCAGCTCGCGCGGATTCGCGGCGGCGCGCTGGATCGCGTCCTTGGTGATCTCGTTGAACACCATCCGGTGCACGGGGACCTTCGGCTTCAGCACCTCCCGGAGGTGCCAGGCGATCGCCTCGCCCTCCCGGTCCTCGTCCGTCGCGAGATACAGCTCGTCCGCCTCGGCGAGCAGCTTCTTCAGCTTCTGGACCTGCTGCCGCTTGTCGGTGTTCACCACGTAGAGCGGCTCGAACTCGCGCTCCACGTTCACGCCGAGCTTCGCCCACGGCTCGCCCTTGTACTTGGCCGGCACCTCCGAGGCGCTCCCCGGGAGATCCCGGATATGGCCGATACTGGACTCCACGATGTAGCCACGGCCCAGGTACCCCGCGATCGTCTTCGCCTTCGCGGGCGATTCGACGATCACCAGGCGCGTACCCGCGCCATTGCCGTTCGCGGTGCCGTTCTTGGCTGGCACAGTCGCTCCAACCTCGCTGTCTCGATCCTCTTACACAGGCTCTTTCTTACCGGCTTCGTACAACGTCGCAGGACGGCGCGTTCATGCCCGCGCACCCCTCGACCATCGTCCCGCCCCCGCAGGGGACGGGATTCTCACCGCCCCGCGCCCCAGACAGGATGACATGCCGCCGCACGCCCCGCGGACCGGGACGCCACGGTACGGTGCCGGACGCACGGTAGACCAAGTAATAATGGTCACGATGGCGGAGTACACCTACCTCGTCCTGTCACTGCCCCGCGGCACCACGCGTGATACCGCCCGGCAGATCATGACCGAGCACGCGGAGCGAGGCGGCTGGGAAATCGATCGGTTGCGCCTCTACCCGGACGGCCGCCGCCGTATTCAGCTTCGCCGCAAGGTCATCCGCGCCGTCCGCACGTTCTGACCGTTCCCGGGCCGGAGCGTAGCCCCCCGCTGACCCACCGTCGCCCGGCTTCGCCCGCCCCGGACCGCGCCTCCCGGGACGGGCGAAGGTCTTGTGCGGCCGCTAGCGGCGCCCGCCCATCCGGACCCGCCGCGCCAGCGCCAGCGCCCCGGCCACGACCCCGAGCACCCCGCTCGCGGCCAGCGCCCACAGCGACCCGCCGTCCGACACGACCTCCTCGGCCGCGACGTTCCGCACGGGCCCGATCTCGCCCGTCACCGGGACGACCTCGTGACCCGCGACCGGCGTGGCGGGCACCGCCACACCGCGCAGCGAGTCGACCGCCTGCCGACCGATCGCCTTGCGCACCACGGACCCGTCCGGCAGCGCCCGCGTGTCGAGCACCGAAACCGCCACCGGCGCCCCGTCGTCACCGCGCCGCACCAGCCCGAACGCGGCCTTCCGCTCCCTCACACCACGCGCCTTGGCCAGGTCCCCCAACACCACCGGGCCGCCCACCTTGGGCAGCGCGCCGTTCGTCGAGAGGACGTTGACCATCGGCAGGCTGCCCATGCCGGGCAGTACACCCTGGGCGCGGCGACCATTCGCCACCGGCAAACCCGCCACCTCGGGCCCCGCCTGCGGCAGCGCGTTGTTCCCGAGCACGCCGTCCGCAGCCGGAACACCGCCCCGCACACGCCGACCGTCCAGCGCGGGCAGCACACCCACCGTCTGGACCCCGTCCAGGACATCGCCCGGGACGCTCGAGACGGGGAGATCGCCCTGCCCGCGGCGACCATTGGCCACCGGCATCTCGGGCACGCCACCCGCCTGCGGCAGACCGCCCACCTCGGGCAGCGCGTTGTCCGCGAGCACGCCGTCCGCGGTGGGCACGCCCTGAGCGTGCCGGGCATTCGACGCCGGCACGGTCCTGGGGAGCGGTGCGGCGGTGGTGCCGGGGAGGCCGTTCCCCAGCAGGGCTGGGGTTCCCGCGAGGACGCCGTTCGTGGTGGGAACGTCGGGTGTCCGTGGGACGGACGTGGGGGAGGTGGTGCGGGAGTAGGGGTGGTAGCCGCCGTAGCCGGGGCCGTCCTCGCACAGGGCGGAGGCGATGCCGATGACGGCGGCGGCGTTGCCGCAGGCGTCGGCGGGGGTTTGGACCGGGGCGTTCGCCTGGTTGCCGCTGCCTGCGCCGTGGTCGCCGGACGTCTGCGCGCCGGAGCCGTGGGAGCCCTCGACGAGCGTCTGGCCGTTGCAGCTCGCCGCCGACACGCCCACGACGGCCGCGGCGTCGCCGCAGACCTCGACGGGGATGGAGATCGGCGCGTTCCCCTGGTTGCCGGCGATGATCCCGCCGATCCCGGACGTGTGCTGGTCGCCGCCGGAGCTGCTGCGCGCGTGGGCGCCGCCCTCGCAGAACGACCACGCCTGGCCGGCGAGAGCCGCGGCGTCGCCGCAGGCGGTCACCGGGGCGCTGATCGGGGCATTCGCCTGGTTACCGGCGATGATCCCGAAGGCGCCGTCGGTGAGCTGCCCTCCGGTGCGGTGGCCGCCGTTGCGGACGGACGCGCCGCCCTCGCAGGACGCCGTGCCGTTGACCGCGTTGCCGCAGAGGTCCACGGGGACGCTGATCGGGACGTTGCCCTGGTTTCCGGAGCCGACGCCGAAGATGCCGGACGTTTCCTGCCCGGAACCGGTGATCCCGCCGTTCTTGACGAGGGAGCCGCCCTCGCAGCCGGCCACCGCGTCACCGGCGAGCGCGACGGCGTTGCCGCACACGTTGACCGGGGCGGAGATCGGCGCGTTGACCTGGTTGCCGGCGATGACGCCGCCCGTCCCGTCGGTCAGCTGGCCGCCCTTGCCGGCGTCGTTGACCTTGGCGCCGCCTTCGCAGCCGGCGTCCGCCTGCCCGAGGACGCCGACCGCGTTGCCGCAGACGTGCACCGGCAGGGAGATGGGGGCGTTGACCTGGTTTCCGGACGCGATGCCGTGCGCGCCGGACGTTTCCTGCCCGCTCCCGCCGCGCTTGTGGATCTTGACGCCGCCGTGGGACGTGGCGTGGCCGGTGCCGAGCAGGGCCGCGCCGTTGCCGCTCACGTCGACCGGCGCGGAGATCGGCGCGTCGATCTGGTTGCCGCTCAGGACGCCGGCGTCGCCGTTCGTGACGTCGGCGAAGGCGTTGGACGGGATGGCGGTGACACCGAGAGCGACAAAGCCCGCGGCGAGCACCGCGGCACGAGATGTGCCTTTTGCCCGCGTTCGCATGATGCTCCGTTCGGGGAGGTGGTGGAGACGCACGTGTCCCGTGGGTCTCATGGGGGATGACATGCCGCGCCGGGGGGCACGGCGAGTGACCGGACCGGCGCGCCCGAGCCGCACGGGCACGCGTCCGGAGCCTGTGATCGGGAGCTAGTCCGGCGCGAACGACGGCTCGTCCGCGGCGGTGCGGACGAGCGGAGGAACCGCGCCGAGGACGCGCGCGAGCGACGCGTGCGGCGGGGCCGGAGCCCAGGTGGCGGTGGTCGGGAAGCCTGCCGTCACGCCGTTGGCGGCGAGGCCGCCGCCGTCCGAATGGTCGCCATGCCGCTGAGGTGCGGGCGGCGAGGGATGCCGGACAACGTCGCGCGTCTCATGCCGGACGGTGGCCGACCGCGTCCCGGAAACTTTGGAAAACCGTGCCGGAAAGGCCTTGGAAACGCGCGGGGGGCTGGAGTGGCGGGCCCGCGGAGACTCAGGTGTCGGCGCCGTTTCCTCCGGGCCGGCCGACTTCTCCCGAGACGGCGGCGGCGCCACGTTCTGAGGCACCTTCTCCACCGCGCGCGGCGCTTTGGCCGCCACTGCCTGCACAACACGGTGCACCGGCTGTCGCTGGTGGATGGTCGCGACCGCCTCGCCCAGCACGGGCGTCTGCGCGACGGCCTGTGCGGGAGAAGGCAGCTCATCGGCATGTGCCGACTGCGCCGCGCAGCCGAGGAGCCAGCCCGCGATCAGCAGCCCGGCGAGGACGAGCAGCCGCTGGACGGCCCGCTCGGCGGCAACGCGGCGCAGGACGGAGACCGTCCCGACCCGCACCGCGTCACATGCCACCGAACAACCTCCGTTGCGACCAGAGCGTCCTCAACGAAAGGTAACGGTACCACCACGGAGCGCATTGGGGAGCGCAAATTCAGGAGCGATCGAGGAATTTGTCGAGGACCCTGGCGCCGAAACGCAGCCCGTCCACCGGAACACGCTCGTCCACCCCGTGGAACATTCCGGAAAAGTCCAACTCTGGGGGCAATTTGAGCGGCGCGAAGCCGAAGCAGCGCATTCCCAGCCGGGCGAACGACTTGGCGTCCGTCCCGCCGCTCAGGCAGTACGGCACCGGCAGCGCGCCCGGGTCCTCCGAGGTCAGCGCCGCCTCCATCGCCGCGACGAGAGCCCCCTCGTAGTCCGTCTCCACCGCGTGGTCGTGGTGGACGAAATCGCGCTGGACATCCGGGCCGAGAAGTTCGTCCACAACCGCGAAGAACTCCTCCTCATATCCGGGCAAAAACCGTCCATCCACCTGAGCCGTGGCGCTCTGCGGAATCACATTCGTCTTGTACCCGGCGTCCAGCCGCGTCGGATTGAGCGTGTTGCGGAGCGTCGCCCCGATCATCCGCGCCAGCGGCCCGATCTCCGCAAGGCACTTTTCCGGATGTTCCGGATCAAATTCCACCCCGTACGCCATGCACGCCCGCTCCAGGAAGGCCCGCACCGACTTCGTCAGCCGCACCGGAAACTCGTGCGACCCCAGCCTCTCAACGGCCCCCGCCAGCGCGGTGACCGCATTGTCCGGATGCACCATCGACCCGTGCCCGGCCGTCCCCTTGGCGGTCAGGTTCATCCACGCGATGCCCTTCTCCGCCGTCTCGATCAGGTACATGCGCCGGTCCCCGGGCACCGTCAGGCTGAACCCGCCGACCTCCCCCACGGCCTCGGTGCACCCCTCGAACAGCTCCGGATGCTCCTGCACCAGCCACTGCGCACCCCACTTGCCCCCGGCCTCCTCATCGGCCAGGAACGCGAGCACGACATCTCTCGGCGGCTTGCGCCCCTCCCGCAGCCGCTGCCGCACCACCGCGAGGATCATCGCGTCCATGTCCTTCATGTCCACGGCGCCGCGTCCCCAGACGCACCCGTCCGCGATCTCGCCGCCGAACGGGTCCCGCGTCCAGTCCTCCTTGCGCGCCGGCACGACATCGAGATGGCCGTGCAGCAGCAGCGCGTCCCGTCCCGGATCCTCGCCCTCGATCCGCGCCACGAGACTGGCCCGTCCCGGATGCGACTCGAAGATCCGCGACTCCAGCCCGACCTCGTCGAGCTTCTCCGCGACGTACTCCGCCGCCGCCCGCTCCCCCGGCCCCGAATGGTCGCCGGGGTTGCTGGTGTCGATCCGGATGAGCTCCTGGCAGAGCCGGACGACCTCGTCCTCAGCGGTCGGCTGCCGAACCACAGTGATCACCTCACGTCTCGCGTCCCGTCCCATGGTGCCCCGGCGATCGACTTCGCCGCGACTCGTCTCCTTTGGTACAGTGAAGCCCGCCGCAGCCGCGCTGCGGCCTGCGACCAGGTCCGGGTGGCGGAATAGGCAGACGCGCTAGCTTGAGGTGCTAGTGCCCTTTACGGGGCATGGGGGTTCAAGTCCCCCCTCGGACACGTACCGTTTCCCCAAATTCGGGGCGTTGGACGTTACGACGCGATCCGGGTCGAGGTTAGCCTCGACCCGGATTTCTTGTTTGTCCGGGTGGTAGACGAGCCTGACGCCGAGTGCCTGGTAGACGGCCTGGCGGGCCTCCGGACTCGCGTCCTTGAGCATTCGGACGAGATCACCCAGTGCGGCGATCAGTGCGTCGATCTGCTGAGCAGTCAAGATTTGGTGTCTCTGGGCACCGGCCGTGCGGAGTTCGGCCTGTGCGGCGACGAGCTGGGCCTCGGTCTCGGCCATCCACTGGGTGATCGTCACCGGGTTGGCTCCGGCCTCAAGCGCGGCGCGGTGGCGCGCGAGTTTGGTCTCGCAGTCGGCGATCTGGGCCTTGGCTCGTATTGCGGCGGTGTTGGTCGGCGGCTCCTGAGCGCCTTGGATATCGGCGATCGTCTGCCTGATGCGGTGCGGTGCCAGGACCTTGGCGAGCCAGGGGTCGACGAGCGCGGTGACCTGGTGTTCGCGGACGAAGACGTTGCGCGGGTGCTTGACCCTGTTGGCCAGCGCGTACTCCTCGGGGTAGCGGCACCGGAAGTAGACGTACTCCTTGTAGGTGTGGGCCTGCATCTTGCGGTCGCACAGCCCGCAGTACATGACGCCGCGGAGCGAGTAGGCGCGCTTGGTACGAGCGCGGGCCTTGGTGCCGCCGGTCTGGCAGCGGCGGGCGGCGAGCTTGCCTTCGATGCGGTCGAAGATGTTCTTGTCGATGATGACCGGGTGGACGACCTTGGCGGAGTAGACCCACTGGTCGCGGTCGTTCCAGCGGAGTTTGGTGATGTGGCCGAGGGAGACGTCGTTGACGTCGATGAGAACCTCGTCTTTGCGCTGCCGGTTCCAGACTTGATGGCCCGTGTAGCGCGGGTTCGTCAGGATGGTCTTCACCGCGCTCTTGGCCCAGGCCAGTCCCTCCCGGTGCTGGTTGCGCGCCCGGTCGTGAGCCGACGGGCAGGGGATGCCGTCGCGCGTCAATCCTTCGGCGATGGCGAACAGTCCCTTCTCGGGTGAGCCATCGAGGCCGAGGTACTCGCAGTAGATGCGCTGGACGACCGGTGCCGCATCGGGGTCGATGTCCAGCTTGAACAGGCGCTTACCGTCGGCCGCCTTCCCTGGGTGTGGGTGCGGCCCACCGTCCACGAGTCTGTAGCCGTAAGGAGGACGGCCGCCGAGGTAGCGGCCTTCGGTGGCGGCGATGGCGGCCATGCTGCTGCGGACTCGAGTCCGGACGCGGTTGCGCTCCCCCTTGGACAGGCCTCCGAACATGGACATGATCATGTCGTGGGCTTCGTTGGCGGGGTCGATAGCCCCGCCGATCTCCGGAACCCACAACGGGACGCCGTAGTGGTCGAACAAGGGGAAGGTCAGACCGTACTGCCCTCCGTAGAAGGCGCGGTGTGGCTCCCCGATGACGACCGCGTCAAAGCCCCGGTTCGGGTTCTTCAGCGCATCCAGCAGCCGACTGGCCTCCGGACGGCGTACCCAGGGGATCGAGCGAGAGCGATCGACGTCGAAGTACTCGACGACGATGCGCCCGCCGTTGCTCTCGATCAACGTCTCCGCGCGCCGGAGCTGCCATGCCTTGGATGCGGTCGGGTCCTGCTTGTCCTCGGTGGACACCCGCCCGTAGAAGGCGAACCGCAGGGGCATCGGCGCCCCGGAACGTTGCTGGATCATCGGCCGGTCTCCTCGTCGCTGTGATCGGCGGTGCGGCGAGCACTGACTTCGAGCATGAGACTCAGAAGCGCGCGAGCCGCGTAGGGCGTGAGGCGTGGCGGCTCGGCCGGTGCGACGAGTCGCAACCGGCCAGGCTCCGCGCTTGCCGCTTCCCCGTTGTCCGGCTGGGTGCCGGATGACGGACGGTCCGCCCCGGTGGCGGGCCGGGGGTCATCAACGCTCGACTCGGCGGCCGAGTTCAAGTCCGAACTTGGCGGACGGCGATGGACGCGACGGGACGAGTGACGAGGCGATCTCCTTCGTGTTGCCGGCGAGCGATCACCTGTACGTGAAGGCGTGCGCGGGTGACTGGTCGTGGAATCGGGCTGGTTCGTGGTCATGCGCCGGGCCGCCTGGATCGGCAGGCGCCCGTTCCCCCTCTCACCTATAAAGCACCGCCGAGACCCCTGTTTTTGGCCGCCTCGACCCGTCAAGAATTGATCAAGGTTCGCGGACTTCACACGAAAGAACCACAGGCCTTCCAACCTCCTCCTTTACGGACATAGAACTCATAGTCCGACAGAAGAAAACTCCCCCTTAAAAACATCGCGAAGACGACTGTTGGCCGCGTCCAATCTGCGCCCCAGAGCGGTCCAGTTACTTAGCGAAGGGCCGATAGGCGGCCGACGACCTGCACGCGGCTTCATCCGGGAAGGCAAGCTAACGCGCGCACACCAGCAAGGACAACAAAGGCGCACGCACATCAAGGCCAAGGAGGGTCAAAACCAACGCACGGTAGCCATAATTCAGCCAGCGTGACCTTGGACATTTTATTCGATCAAGTCTCAGTAATTTCTCTCGACCTCGGGGCGAATTTCGCGCTCCACACCGGTGCTTTATGGGTGCGAGAATCCACGACTCCCTCGCGGCACTGTCCACATCGGCTGCATTTCTGGAGGAGATCCATCTGAACGTGCCCGACGCACCCGAACAGCACCAGCCCGCCAACTCGCTCGTCCAGTGGCTGGAAGACCACGTCCACCTGCTCCCCGAGTTGCCCACGCTGCTGCTCGGCCTGCTCGCCCGGCACGGCCCGGAGATCATCGGCGTAGTCCTCGCCGTCTGGGTCACCGTCACCAGCGCCCGCGTTGCGGTCACCCGGTGGCGCAACCGGTACCACTCGCGCACCACACGGCTGGTCGAGATCGCGGTGCCCCCGAACGTTGAGGCCGACAGCGCCGCGGCATGGTGGAAGCATCAGGCCGGGCAACTCGGCCCCAAATGGAAGCGCTGGGTCTTCGGGCAACCGCATCTGGTGTTCGAGTACGTGGCCGACGAGCACGGCATCCGCTTCCAGGTGTGGGTGCCGGGCACCATCGCGGCGGACGTGATCGAGAAGTCCGTTCAGGCGGCCTGGCCGGGTGCCACCATCACCACCCGGCCCACCACACCACCAATCCCGATTGAGGCCCAGGCTGCCGGAGGGCGACTGACGCTGGGCAACAAGGAAGACCTTCCGCTCGCCATCGACCACAAGGCCGACCCGCTACGGCCGCTGCTCGGCGCGATGGCGGGACTCCCGAAAGGTGACTACGCGGCCGTGCAGATCCTGGCCCGCCCCTGCACCGGCCGCCGCGCCGGGCGGGCCATCCGGACCGTCGCCCAACTTCGAGGTGGCCGTTCCAGAAGCGTGCAGGGCGCGTTCTTCGACTTCATCACGCCCGGCGCCGACCTCAACCACGGCCATCTCACCTCCAGCGAGATCGCTCAGTTGTATCCCGAGCGTGCCCAGCAGGTGAAGGCAATCCTGGCCAAGGCGAGCAAGCCGCGGTTCGAGGTGGAGATCAGGTACGCCAAAGGCACCACCCGGAACGGGGTCCGGCTCGACAAGGCAGGCACCACCGCAGGGCTCCTCGCCGAGCTGAACGCTCAGCGCAAGGTGCGCGGCATGCTCCACAACGGCGCAAACGAGATCTACAGGTCCTTCGCTCTGTTCGCCTCCGGGTACCAGCACCTGGAGACCCGGCGCCTGCTGGCAACGGGCCGGCGGATGGCGAGTCGCCATCTCGGGCGGGGCTACCTGCTGAACGTGGACGAGTTGGCCGCGCTCGCCCATCTCCCGTACGACCTGGACGCGCCGGGGGTCATCCGTGCCGGAGCCCGTTCGTCATTCCCTTCTCCGGCCGTGCCCTCCGCCCGCATGCCCGGCCAAGCAGTGCGGATCCTTGGAGACAGCGACGCAGGGACGCCGCGCCCGGTCGCTGTCACCGTCGCGGACGCCCGCCAACACATGCACGTCCTTGGCCAAACCGGCACCGGCAAGTCGACCTTCCTGGCCGGTCAGATTCTCGCCGACGCCCATGCCGGACGCGGCGCGCTCGTCATCGACCCGAAAGGAGACCTGATCGCCGACCTGCTGGAACGGCTGCCCGAGCGTGCCATCGGCAAGACGGTGGTTTTCGACCCCGACCAGCCTGGGCGGCCCCCTTGTGTCAACGTTCTCGCAGGGCATGATCGAGACTTCGCGGTCGAGGCCATCGTGACGACCTTCCGGCGCTGCTTCGCCGCCCACTGGGGACCGCGCATGGACGATCTGCTCCGCTCGGCCTGCCTGACCTTGGCCAAGGTGTACGGGCCGCACGCCAGTCTCGCCGATGTTCCGACCCTGCTCACCGATCCGGCCTACCGCGCCCGCACCGTCGCCAGACTCGGTCACGATGCCCTCCTACAGGGATTCTGGAGCGACTACAACGAACTCTCACCCGGCGGACGCGCCGCTCTGATCGGTCCGATCATGAACAAGCTCCGGGCCGTCCTCATGCGTCCCTTCGTCCGTGACGCACTGTCGGGCTCGGCCTCCACCGTCGACCTGGGCGAGATCCTCAACAGCGGAGGGCTAATCCTCGCTCGCGCCGCCAAGGGAATGCTCGGCGAGGACGCCTCGCGCCTACTGGGGTCGCTGCTGCTGGCGCACACCTGGCAGGCCATCACACCCCGCGCCCACCTGCCCGAACACGCTCGCCGCGACGCCGTCGCCTATATCGACGAGGCGCACAACTTCCTCAACCTGCCGGGCTCCGTCTCGGACATCCTCGCCGAGGCCCGCGCCTACCGGCTCTCGTTGGTGATCGCACACCAGCACCTGTCGCAGCTTCCCCGCGACCTGCGCGACGCCGTGTCCGCCGACGCACGCAACAAGATGTACTTCGCGATCTCACCCGAAGACGCCCGCGCCCTGGTCGAACACACCGGGCCCACGGTCGCCCAACACGACCTGTGCCACCTGGGCAAGTACCAGGCCGCCGCCCGCACCATGCACAACGACGCACCGATGGCAGCGTTCACACTGCGGACCCGTCCCTTGCCCCCGCCCATTCCGGGCCGTGCCGAGGCCGTCAGGCAAGCCTCGCGGGAGGCGTACACACCCGCCGACAACGGCGCCATGGCGCCCACGGCCCGACCACGGGCACTCGTCGAACCGTCCCTTGACGCCTTCGATGCTCCCGACGACGTGAGCCTGAACGCGCCCGAGGCGAACCATGACCGGGAGGTCGAGGAGTGACCAAGCCGACAAAGCCCGCCCATCGGCTCCGCGAGCGCGAGCCTCACCCGCCGCGCGTGACGGCCGCACTGATCGCCGACCTGGCGCACCGGCTCACTACCCGGGACCGTGCTCTCCTCGGGCTGCTCTGGGAACACCGCGTCCTGACCAGCGACCAGATCACCGCCCTGTTCTTCCGGACGTCCGAACGCACCCACCAGCGGCTTCGCCAACTCCACGAGTTGCACACGCTGTCGTCGTTCCGGCCGTGGATCCCGAACGGGACGGCCGCCAAACACTGGGTTCTCGGTCCCGCAGGCGCCCACGTGCTGGCCGTAGAGCAGGGCGTCAGTCTGCGGGAGCTGGGCTACCGGCATGAGACCGTCATGGGCATCGCCGTCTCACCACGGCTCGGCCACCAAGTCGGCGTCAACGACTTCTTCGTTCGCCTCCGCGCCTACGCCCGCAACCGAGACGCCGGTACGCGCCTGGTCCAGTGGCTCCCGGAACGCCGATGCATCTCACAATGGGGCGACCACGCCCGCCCGGACGCCTTCGGCCGATGGAGCGAACCTCGAAGGCACTGCTCGCCGGCCGAGGTCGCCTTCTTCCTCGAACACGACACGGGTACCGAACGCCTCGCCCGCGTCGCCGCCAAACTCAACGGCTACACCGCGCTCGCCCGCGAGACGGGATCGACCACGCCCGTCCTGTTCTGGCTGCCCAGCGCCGCCCGTGAGGCGAACCTGCGCAGGCTCCTCGGCGTCCCGGGAGTCCCGGTCGCCACCGCCGTCCACACGCCCACCACCTCGGGTGAAGGCCCCGCCGGGGCCGTCTGGCTACCTGCCGGGATCACCGGTCCCCGTCAACGCCTGGCCACGCTGGCCGACGCGTGGGAATTCACCATGTGACCGCCACCGCCCGTCCGTAGCGGCCCGGACGTGGGGCGGCCACCACCGCCCCATGGTCGCCCCTACGCGCCGCATCACGGCCGCCCGGTCCCATGTGCCACCACGCCGCCGTCCGGCCCGCCAACGGTCACCACGGCGGCGCGCGCCGCCGTGGTGGGCACCGCACCACCGGACGACGAGACACCCATAGGAGCAAGACAACGGTGGCGTTCACCCGTGACCGGGGGAACGCCACCGTCGCCTACCCCCCGCCAGGCGCAACCGCCCGGCGGGCACGTCAGGCGGTCACGTCACCGGACTCGCCCCCGCCGTCGGCCACGGGGGCGGCGGACCGGTAGCGGACCGGCTTCTCCGACGTCATGACCGCCTCACCGCGCTCGGCCATAGTGGCCAGGGCGTTGGCGACCGCCCCGGACGACCGCTCCAGTACCCGTCCGATCTCACCGGGCGTGAAGTCGGTGTCCGGGTGGGCGGACAGGTGGGCGATCACCTCGGGGCGCAGGGGGCGCGGCGTCGCCCGGTGCCCTCCGTTCCGGTTGCCGTTGCCGCTACCGGCGGGCATCCCCGTGCTGCGGACGGTGGTCTTGGTGGCGCGGCGAACCTCGGCGGTGGCCGCGTACACCCGGTCCAGTCCGGCGGTCATGGCGTCGTCGTCCTCAGCGGCCACCGCCGCGTAGGCGGTCGTGGCCGCCGTGATCAGGTCCGACAGGGCCCGCCGGGTGGCCTCGGCCGTCTGACGCCGCGCCAGTTCGGCCACCGCTTGCGCCCGCCGGGCCTCCTCGTCGGCGATCGCCTTCTGCAGGTCGGCCTCAGCGACCGCCCGTCGGTCGGCCTCGTCCTGCATGATCTTCATCGCCGCTGCGATCGTGTCAGCCGACACACCCGCCGTGGCCTCGGCGGCGGTGCCGTCCGACGAGGCGACGGGGACCGGCGCCCAAGTGTCGGTGTTGGCGCCCTTCGCGCCGGGCGTCCGCGTGACGTGACCCGCCGCCACGAGTGCCGTGAGGGCGTCCTTCACCACCGCCCGCGTCAGACCGGTCGCGGTGGCCAGGACGGGGACGGTCACACCGGGGGTAGCGGCCACCGCGCCGAACACGGCCGCACCGTCCCCGCTGACGTCCGTAGGGACGGCAGGGGTAGTCGGGGCGGTCGGGGCGGTGACAGGGGCCGTAGCGGGAACCTGGGCGTCGGTCGCGGTGGCGTTGACGGTGATGGTGTTCGCTGCCATTTCATGGCTCCTTTTCGATGACGCCCGGCAACATTCCCGCTACCGGGTTTCCGTGGCGTGCTTTTCTGTTGCAACACCACCGTCACTCGATATAGCGCCGACCTCAAGACGACCGGCCAACAAATTACGTCACCAAAACGGCTGGAGAGGCTTGCCTAACATTCACAACCGGCGAAATATTTACCGATCGGGCACGACGAATGACTTGACTGAAACCCCTCGGCGACGCCGTTCGGCTGCCTAAAAGGGGGTCACCTTCAGCGTCCGGGCCGTGTTCGACGGGTGAGTCTGGACGGGTCATTCCGGGCAGACTCACGTAGCGCAACCTCAGTGGTAGCCATCGCGCCGCGCTCGGTGCACGAGAGGGGTCGGCCTTCAACTGGCCGGCACGTGGAGACTCCGGCACGCGAAATAGGTAGGCCAAGGGTCAGCCTCAAACCGCAGCCACCCACCACCACACGCGCGCAACTACTACTGGTCGTCTGTAGGGACGAGTCGGGAGCGCTTCACACTGCACGGAAGCGACCCAACCTGCACTTACGCCTAAGCTCGGGGCTTCTCTTCATAACGTGAAGGTCCAGGAGAAGGGGCAAATGAAGGTCCAGCAGAAGGGGCCAGAAGCTCTCTGCCGTTGACGATCTTGCCACCCAGATAGAACGGCGGCCCGTCTCTGCCCGAAGCCGGGCAGAGACGGAGCCGCCTCACGCGAGCTGACTATCCTTGGCGCGAGGGTCCAGCCTGATAGCTGCAGGCTGGACCCTCCCTATGACACCAGGTGGACCGATGCCTGCGGGTCGGCCTCCAGCTTGCGGTTGAGGTCGATGTCGACCCAGACGGTGTGTCCGAGGGTGCTGCTGCCGTGCATGCCGAACATGAGCGCGAGCTCGTACAGCATCCGAAGTCCCCGGCCTCCCTCGCTGTAGGAGCCGCCGTACCCCTCCGGCAGAACGGTCGGGATTCCGTGGCCTCCCATGTCGGTGACGGCGACGTAGACCGGGTTCTCGCAGACGATCTCGAGCCCGAACCAGCCGTCACCGCCCTCCCCGGAGCGCGTGTGCCGGACCGCGTTCGCGGCCAGTTCGCCGACGGCCAGCGCGACGATGTCCACGCAGGGCATGCCCACGAACAGAGCCTCGGCGAACGCCCTTGCCGCCCGGACCTGATCGGCACGTCCCGCGTACACCCGACGCCAGCGCATCCTTCCCGACGACCACAGCCATTCGTCGGCCGTCGAGCCGACCAGTTTCGTGTTTTCCATCTCGTTTTCCTCCTTTGTTCGCCGTCCGCCGCCGAGGATCGGCGCGCATGTCACGGACGGCCGGACAGCAATTGACGCTCGCCTCGGCAGCCAAGGTCAAGTCCGGATTCTTCTTCCAAAAACTACGCCGGTTCGGTGTCGCAAAAATCCCCATGGGTTTCGTCCGGCCTGCACAAAACTCCCCGCGAGGACGCCGGCGCCATTAGGCTCCTTCGCACGCACTCGTCACGACCGGGGGGACTGTGGAAGCTCAGGAGATCGAGGTCAAGTACCGCGTGATCGAGCAGGACGCGCTGCTTCACGCCTTGACCGATCAGGGAGTCTCGCTGTGCACGCCAATCCTCCAAGAGGATCAGGCGTACGCACCGACGTGGTGGGACTACGGCAAGCCCAAGACCGGTGTCCCGTTCGGACGTCTCCGGACCGTGCAGGGCCAGCACCTGTTCACTGTGAAGACCCCGCAGGACAACGAGATGGCTTGCCTGGAGGCCGAGACGATCGTGGCCGACGCCGAGCAGATGCACGACGCGCTACTGCAGATGGGGTTCCGTCCAACGGTCCGGATCGTTAAGGAGCGTCGGACTGGGCGGGCGGGGCGGTGGTCGTTGTGCGTGGACCAGGTCGAGGGCATAGGACCGTTCCTGGAGATCGAAGCAGTGACGACCGCCGACGAGTCGGGCCTGGCCATTCAGGCACAGCTGGACGCATGGGCGAACAACCTGGGGGTCAAGCTGGAGAGGGTGACCGACACCTACGACTCGCTCGTCCGGCTTGCACAGCATCACAGCGCTTGAACCAGCTCAGAACAGCGCGCCGCTGGTGGCCGGGTCAGCTGTGGGCAACAAGTTGGGGACGACGTCCAGGGTCACGGTGAGCGCCGCATGGTCGGTGAGCTTGCTGTCACGGGTCTCGTGAAGGTACCGGCAGTCGGTGACCCTGTCGGCGAGGGCCGGCCCGGCGTGGAAGTAGTCGTAGCGGTAGCCGTCGCCGGTCCTGCCGATCCAGGAGTGCGCCTGTTCGCCGGGGTACAGGCTCGCGTACGTGTCGACATAGCCGGTCGCCTCCAGCGTCTCCAGGAGCCCGTACTCGAACGGCAGGAAGCCGCGGTGCCTGGGCTCATGGTCACGGCCGATGACGTTGTAGTCACCTCCTATGAGGGCATTGGCCGCCAACTCCTGCGGCAAGGACGCCAGGGCCGTCTGGAAGGAGGTGATGAATTGCTGCTTGCGGGTGGTCTTGCTCTGGCTTCGGTCCCGGCTGGGCACGTAGACGGCGACGGCGAAGACCCGTGGCTCGCAGTCCAGGAGGCAGGCGGCGGTCCGTCCGGGAACTGTGACACCGTCGAGCTTCGCCGACGACTCCTCCAGAACTTTGACGCAGCTGACGATGGCCGCGCCCCGCTCGCCTTCGTCCGGGGTCCTGATGACGGTGTGTCCGGCCTCGCGGAAACGTTCGAGCAGGTAGGCCGTACCGGGCCCCGCGCTGGTCTCGGTGAGCAGCAGCACCTGTTCGGGGCGAGCGGCCAGCCAGTCCAGCATGGCTTCGGCACGTGGACGGGCCGCCGCGCCGAGGTTGACGGTCAGGACCGAGAGCACGACGAGGGGTTCCTTTCCCAGAGGTTCAACAGTTCGATGCGGCCGAGCATGGCCTTCACTACTTCATCGGGCGCCAGGCCACGGCAGTCGATACGCGCCTGCCGCCAGCGTCGCCGTCCCAGAAACGCGTACGCCTTGCGGTAGAGCGCCAACTCACGGCTGGGCGAGCCGGCCTGCTCAAGCCTGCTGAGAACCTGGCGCTCCTTCAAGCGGGCGGCGATGACCGCGGGATCCTCCTCAAGGTAGAGGGTGAGGAACGGGTGTGGCACGAAGGCGTTGTAACGCCAGATCTCCGCCAGAGGCAGCCCGTCTAGGCGTTGCAGAACCAGCGAGGAGGGCAGGTAGCGGTCGCTGATGACGACTTTTCCGGCGGCCAGCGCGGGTTCGATCTCGTCTGCCACATGGGCGGCGCGGTCGGCCGCGACCGCAAGTGCCAGAGCCCGGCCCGACAGTTCCGCCTCGGTCTGCCGGATCAGGGCTCCCAGGCGGGAGCAACTCGGCTCGGTGGTCAGGTGAACCGAGTGTCCGCGCATGGCCAGCCGCGTGGCCAGCAGACGCGCGCTGGTCGACTTTCCGACCCCGTTGGGCCCCTCGATCGCTATGAAGATTCCGGTCACGTCGGCCGCCGTCCTATCTGCAGCAGCGGCTTGCCGTCAGTCTGCGGGCACTGCTCGACGTCTACCTCGCCGATGCGTTGCCCGCGCGAGACCACCGCAGCCGGACAGCCCTTTCCGCACGTGCCGTTCAGCGTGCACGAACGGCAAGTGTCGTTGTGTCCCATCGCGAGGCGCCCGGCCAGGTCGTAGCCGTCCAGTGCCTCGGTGACGTCGTCCACCAGGATGTTTCCGACCAGGAACTCGGTGTCGGCGTACTTGGACTGCGGCGTTCGGGCGGCGAAGACCAGGTAGGGACAGACCGCAGTGGCACCGTCGGCGAAGACGTAGATCAGCTTTCCGGCGTCACAGCCAGCGAGGGGTTTGTCCTCGTTGGGGAAGCGGATGTGGACCAGTTCCACGCCCTGTCCATCGAAGCGCCTGGTAGCCGCCTCGATGGCGCGCATCGTTTCGTCGGGGGCGGCCAGCCGACCCTGCGACTTGACCCCGCGTCCGAACGATGACAGCGGGTTCATCAGCACGTACTTGGCCCCGATCTCGACCGCGAACGCGCACAGGTCAGCGAACTCTTCCGGGTCGGTGAGCACGTTCGGAGTCGACAGCAGCCCTTGCAGCAGGCCGGCCGCAGCGAGCTTGCGGGTGGTCTCCACCGTCACCTCGAAGGAGGCGACATTGCCGCGGAACTTGCCGTGCGAGGTGGGCCGGAAGCCGTCGAGGCTGACGTTGACGTGTACATCGCCCAGGGCGACCAGCTCCGCGATCTGCTCGTCGGTGACGCGGGTGGCGTTGGTGCAGACACCCACCGGCAAGCCCGTCTCGATGACCGCCCGGCAGATCGGCAGCAGCTCGGGGTGGACGAACGGTTCCCCACCGGTCAGCGTGATGCGCTCGACCCGCGCGGCTCGCAGCCGGGGCAGCACCTTGCCGGTGAAGTCGGCCAGCGAGATGTCACCGCCCACCGCCGTCGAGGACACGAAGCAGTGCGCGCAGTGCAGGTTGCAGCGTTCGGTGATCTGCACGAGCGCCTTGCGCTCCCCCTCGCCCACCGACGTCCGGAAGTAGCAGGAGCTGGCATGGGTGTCGAGAATTAAGGACCGTCTCACTCTGGGGCCTCCTGCCCGTCCAAGGTGCTGAAACATCTCCGAGCCCGGCCGTCTCGGATGGCCGCCGGGCCCGCCCAACCAGGCCGTCCAGATCTCACACGTCTTTCCGCTGATCAGCGGAAGAACTGCAGGCGGGAAGACTCCGTGTTCCGTCCTCTGCCTCAGCCAGGTCAGTGCGAAGCTGCTCGACCTTCCCGCGGGCTACCGCCAACGTCTCTTCGACCGTGCCTCTGAAAAACCGCCCGGTCAGCGCTTCACGGATCGCTTCCTCGACCAGCGCTCCGCAGACTTCGAGCGGCACGCACCCGCCAGGCTTCACCGCCATGGCCGGCCCAGCGCCCGCAGGATCTCCTCGGACAGTTGCTCCGGGCCGCCCGCCTCGATCAGCCTGCCGACTCCCGGCATGTACGCCCACCAACGCCGCGTATACGACCCCCACCAACACTGCACCCAGGGAAATCGTTCGCGCAGCCCCTGGGCAGCACGCTGCATCGAAACAGTCGAGTGGGCGGGTGATCTGTCGCCGTAGTTGGGGAGCGAAAGTCCGTAATGCCCGTCCGCCACTCTTAGGGCCCGTTCGTCATCTTTCATCGGGAACGGCTCCTAAAGGTGGCGGTCAGTGATCGAAGCGCCGATAACGCAGTGCGTTCGCTCGGCTACCTGATCGTCACGTTCGGCAGACAATCGGGGAAGGCGCTACCACTACCCCGACTAGGAACGAGAGCCCGCCCATTCCAAACAGGACTCTCCGCCGCTCAGAGGCGATGCGTAGCCTAGATTCCATGAACGAGCCGCTCGGTTTCTGGTCGACTCCGGCCGTGAGTCAGGCCCTCGCCACCTGCGACGTGCCGACCCTGATGGACGAGATCCGGAAGGCGAGAGGCTGGAGCCAGACCGACCTCGCTGACGCGGTCGGCTACACACAGAGCTGGGCATCCAAGGTGCTCCGCGGGGAGACCTCGCTCACGCTCGCTCAGGTCCGCATCATCATCCGCCGACTCGGCATCCCCCCAGAACTCCTCCGGTTCGGCGATCACCAGATAGACGAGGAAGATCCCACGAATCGCAGGCAATTCGGCAAGCTCGCCGCCTTGGCCCTCTTGCCGTCACCCCGTACCGCGCTCACCACCGGTGAGAACACGGCCGCCGACCTGACGGCCATCACCGGCTCGCAGCGCCGGTTGGACGCGTCCTTCTGCTCCCGCGACCTCATCGATGGCGTCCGCTCGCACCTGGAGCTGGCCGTCCGAGCCCACCGCTCCGCAGGCCCACACGCCCCCGTCGTCGCCGCCGCCGTCAGCGAAGCCGCCGGTTTCGCGGCCTGGCTGTCGATGGACATGCTCGACCTCGGCAGCGCCCGTACCTACTACCGCCAGGCGATCACCGCGGCGAAGCTCGCCAAGAACGACGTGCTCGCCGTCTACATGACCGGGAGCCTCGCCGCCTTCGAGATCGACGCCGCCGACGACCCGCTACTCGGCCTCGCCATGATCGCCAAAGCCCGCGAGACATTGCCACTCTCCGCCGGAAGCACACCCACCGCCTGGCTGGCCTCCCTCGAAGCGCTCGCGCACGCCTCCAACCCCCACCCGGACGAGCACGCCACAACTCAGGCACTCAGGACCGCCGAGCACGCCATCGCCCGCACCGACGGCCCACCGCCCTGGCCTTGGGTCTACCCCTTCGACCTGGCCAAGCTCGCACGCATCCGAGCCTCCGTCGCTGTCCGCCTAGGCCAACCCTCCGAAGCAGCCCGCGCATTCGCCGAGTCGCTTCCGACCGCCCAACCGGCACCCAAACAGGCCGCGCTGACCACCCTGGAAGTAGCGACCGCAGCCTGCCAACGCGGGGAAACCGACGAGGCGTTCACCCTCGCCCTCGACGCCCTCAACACCGGCATCACCTACAGCTCCGAACGCATCATCAGACAAGCCCGCCAGTTCCGCTACAGCAACGCCCCCACGACCACGCCCACCGTCGCCCGCTTCGACGACCGCCTCAGATCAACCCTGCTCTAGGAGAACCCGTTGCGCATCGCCATCTCCGGCCACCGCTCGCTACCACCCCCGACCGAAGCCCTGGTAGCCGAAGCGCTCGACGAGGCCCTCTCCCCGATCACCGCAGACCTCACTGGCCTGACCTGCCTCGCCGACGGCGCCGACACCTTGTTCGCCCGAGCCGTCCTCGCCCACGGCGGCCAGATCGAGGTCATCGTCCCCGCAGAGCAGTACCTCGCCGGCCTACCCGAAGAGCACCACACCGAGTACCGCAAACTCCTCGCCCAAGCCACCCAGGTACACCGCATGGCCTTCACCGAATCCACCAGCGAAGCCCACATGGCCGCCAGCCAACACATGCTGACCCTCGCCGACGAACTCTGGGCCGTCTGGGACGGCCAACCCGCACGCGGCTACGGCGGCACGGCCGACGTAGTCCAAGCCGCCCAAGCCCTCCAGAAGCACATCGGCGTCATCTGGCCCACTGGCGCAACAAGAGGCTGACCTCGCGCTTCGACAGCCATGATAGATCAGCAGATTAGCGATCGTATCCGGTCTCGCCCAATCTACACTTGCTCCCGGGACGAGCGGTGCACGAGCACCGTTTCTGGCACACTATGAAGGTGTATAGGGCTGGTTCAGATTGTTCACCGTTGACTGACGGCGCCGACGCGGGCAGTGCGGACGCCAGAGTTGCGGCGTCCGCAGAGTCCTTGGGCGCTGACCTGCACACGATCGTCGCTGAGCTGGTCCGGTGGTGTACCCAGCAGAAGGCAGAACCTCTTCCTGAGCACGCGGTACCTGGAACCACAGATCGGCAGCGGGCGCTACTAGCAGCTTTGGGCGGAGTCGCAGGAGGACTGGCTGATCGTAGCGCTAGCGCTGCCAACCGTGGCCGGATGAGCATTTTCCCCCTAGAAGTGGACAGGTGGTGCTCCAGCATTGCCCGCCCGCCAGATAGGCTCTTGTCTCAACTCTGTCAGGTGCTTGAAGGCGATATCGATCCACTTGCATTGACTTATGAGAGAATTGTTGCAGGGCCAAACCGGCGACGCCTGGGAACATTCTTCACGCCGCCTTCCGTTTTGACTTATATGCGTCAGATCGTTCACGGACGCTTGCCCAAAAAGCCAGCGACCGTCGCTGACCCTGGAGCAGGGGTGGGCGCTTTTACCTCTGCTTCCCTACGATGGTGGCCACGAGCCGAAGTTCATGCCGTAGATGTCAACCTGGTCACGTTGGGACTTTTGGCGACCCGCTCCAATTTCGCAATCAAAAGTGCAAGGCGCAGCACCACCGGTCGACTGCAAGTCCGCCAGGACGATTTCTTGCAGTGGCTGAATACGGACTGGAATGACTTGCGCGGGCCACGCCTCATCTTCGGAAACCCACCCTTTACGCGCCATCAGCAACTGACTCGAACTCAAAAGGTAGCAGCACAGACGAGCGGAGGAAGACTGGCGCCAGGAAAACGCGCAGGTCTGTCTACCGACTTTCTCGCCGCTAGCTTGAATCGGCTTGACTCCGAGGATTCCTTGTGTCTTCTATTGCCTGCCAACTGGCTCGAGGCCGATTATGCACGGACTGTACGCGAGTATCTATGGACGCTAACTAAACGGCTTGTCGAACTCCATCTCTTCCCGGACGACATGCAGGTGTTTCCGGGTACACAGGTCGCGGCTATGGTCATCTTCGTCGGACCAGAAAAGAATCGTCGACAGCCGTTGATTCTACATCGAATCTCCGGAAGCACGAGAATAGGCTTCTCCTCCTCAGAGCAAGAGAAGGTGATCCGCCAAGGGACAACACCGCCGACCTTCCAACCACCAGATTTGCGGCAGCCTATGAGGCGCAATCGGTCCACTCTCTCCACAACGGAAGCCCTGGCGCGGGTCGCGATCATTCGTCGAGGTGTCGCAACTGGAGCGAATACTTTCTTCCTGAAGACAAATCGCGAAGTGGAACCACTGCCTTCTCATTGCTATGTGCGAGCGATCAGCCGTTTGCGTGAGGTCCCAGGCGATGCTCTCAGTTTAGAAGTGCACCAGCAGATAGCCAAGGCTGACCTCCGATGCTGGCTGTTGCAGATAACCGAAAGCGATGCCCAGGATCCAGAGGTAAGTCGTGTCATTGCCGAAGGCGTAAGGCAAGGTATTCACGAACGATATCTCTGCAAGGTTCGCAATCCTTGGTACGCGGTAGAGCAAATTCCTCCACCCGATCTATTGATCGGCCCCATGGGTAAGCAGCAATTCCGGGTCGTAACTAATGGGGCCGGTGCCATCCCGACCAACACTTTGTATGGGCTGCGAATGCGCCAAGGTGTACCGAGCAGCGTCGGCCAGCGGCTTGGGGAGTGGCTAGCAGGCGAGGCTGGGCAGCAGTCAATGCGTGCAATCGCACGTCGCCACGGGGACGGGCTACTGAAGCTAGTGCCGTAGCAGGCAACGTTCGCCCTGTTGTGATGTGACACGCCGTCTTGAGGCTGTGCCCGGCGCCGTGTGGCCGTCACCCTGTCCGGGTGGCAGAACGAGTACGTGTACGCGAGATCGACGA
>NZ_JABXFD010000424.1 GCF_013372625.1 Actinomadura sp. BRA 177 | reverse complement strand
GGCCCCCTCACCCCGCACACCGACCAAGGCCCACCGCATGCGTTGACTTGCGGCGTGTTGCCCTTATGCAGGCCGCCGTAAGGGCAACACGCCGCAAGTCAACGAGCCTGGACACGTCCGAACGGGCCTCGTGGCTCATGGGGTTCTCCGAACCTCGGCGATGGTCGCGACCGACGCCAGCAGTTCGACGAGTTCGCTGATGGCGCCGTCGATGCGTTCGCGTTCCATGGTGCTGAGCCGGCTCAGCGGCGTCCACTTCCCGTGCCGGTACTGCGCCCGAAGCATCCGGGCGGTGCGGTCGAGCCAGACGTCGATCTCGGTGAGGTCCATCCGGCCCCTGAGCAGCGGACGCAGCGGGTCGAGGACGGCCCGGGTCCCGTCCAGGTTCGCGGCGGCCGTGGCGAGCATCGTCCCGCTGCCCTGGTCGCCTTTGCCGGTCAGTTCGAACTGGAGCGTGTTCTCCAGGATCTCGTGAGCGCGAAGCCCCAGGTCATTAGGGTCGGTCTGCTGCCGCGGGAAGTCGTCCCGCAAAGCCCGGACGTCGGACGCGAGGCGGTCGGCCGGAGCGCGCAGCGAGGCGGCCGACTCCCCGTGCCACAGGCCGTACTCCACCCGGTGGAATCCGGTGAAATCGGCATCATGCACACCCTTCGGCAGCCCCGCCGGACGGCCGTCGATCTTGTCGGCGAAGTCGCCGAACGTCCCGTAGGCGGCGCCGAGCCGCTCGTAGGCCAGATGCGCGGGCAGCCACGCCGCCCGCGCCACGTCCAGGTCCCCCGACCGGACGGCGTCGCGCAACTCGACCGTGCGCTCCTCCAGCGCGCGGAGCCCCTGCGTGGCATAAGCGCGGTATGCGCGCAACGCCGGATACAGGTCGTCCCGCGTGATGGGCCGCACGCCGCGCGCGCCTTCACCCGGACCGGACACCCGAACCTGCGGTCCGGTGATCAGCGCCGCATCGTCCGGACGGCATGTGACCGTGTACGTCCCCGCCGTGAGGCTGACGTGCAGTGGACGCGTCGTGCCCGGCCCGACGTCCTCCAGCTCCGCGAAGACCGCCCCGCCCGAGACAACGGCCACATCGACCGCCGACGAGTCACCGTTGTGGACGAGCAAAGCTTGCGT
Organism: Actinomadura sp. BRA 177; assembly: GCF_013372625.1. Taxonomy (GTDB): domain Bacteria; phylum Actinomycetota; class Actinomycetes; order Streptosporangiales; family Streptosporangiaceae; genus Spirillospora. The sequence goes on along the minus strand of NZ_JABXFD010000424.1, from coordinate 15,529 downwards.
CCCGGCACGCGAGTGAGACCACCCCTCCCCGCAGTGCGCCCGCCCGGCCTCGACGGCGTCCGCACCTCCACCACACCCCGCCAGCGCAACAGCCGTACAGCTCAGAGACACGAGAAGACGGGCGGATTTGCCACCCACCATCCCGTTCACAGGCCATGCCGCCTCTCGCCTCTGGAGCCAACGGCACGGTAGACCCTCGCAAGGGCATCGGCCATCAACCGAGGCCGACCGGCGCGCCCCAGCCTCCCGCGACGACCCCAGCCACCTGCTCAACCACGCGCCGACCTCAATGCGTGCGATCGCGTGCGAAGCCAGGTTCGAGCCTGCGAGAACCTGATCGCGCAGCGAGCCGCTAGGCGAGCCGCAGCGATGCTAGCGATCGCCGCGTTTCTCGACGATGGAGGGCCGCCAGGCCCGAAGGAGGAGAGAAACGCAATAAACACAGCCCCCAACTACCCGAAGCGGCCGGTGATGTAGTCCTCGGTGGCCTTCTGCTCCGGGTTGGCGAAGATCTTGCTGGTGTCGTCGATCTCGATGAGCTTGCCCGGCTTGCCCGTGCCGGCGATGTTGAAGAAGGCGGTGCGGTCGCTGACGCGGGCGGCCTGCTGCATGTTGTGGGTGACGATCACGATCGTGTACTGGGTCTTCAGCTTGTCGATCAGGTCCTCGATGGCGAGGGTGGAGATGGGGTCGAGGGCGGAGCACGGCTCGTCCATCAGGAGGACCTGGGGCTGGACGGCGATGGCGCGGGCGATGCAGAGGCGCTGCTGCTGGCCACCGGAGAGGCCGGCGCCGGGCTTGCTCAGGCGGTCCTTGACCTCGTTCCACAGGTTGGCGCCGCGCAGGGACTTCTCGACGATCTCGTCCAGGCGGGACTTGCGGCGGACGCCGTTCAGCTTGAGGCCGGCGGCGACGTTGTCGTAGATCGACATGGTGGGGAACGGGTTGGGGCGCTGGAAGACCATGCCGACGACGCGGCGCACCGCGACGGGGTCGACGGACGAGTCGTACAGGTCCTCGTCGTCCAGCATGACCTTGCCCTCGACGCGGGCGCCCGGAATGACCTCGTGCATCCGGTTCAGCGTGCGCAGGAAGGTGGACTTGCCGCAGCCCGACGGCCCGATGAACGCGGTCACCGAGCGGGGCTCGATCGTCATCGAGATGTCCTCGATGGCGTGGACGCCGCCGTAGTAGGCGTGCAGCCCGGAGACGTCGATCCGCTTGGCCATGGGTTTCCTTTCTAGCGGCTCGTCGGCGCGGTGCGCCGGGCGACGAGGCGGGCGACGAGGTTGAGCAGCATGATGATGCCGATCAGCACGAGCGCGCCGGTCCAGGCGCGGTCGATGGAGTGCTGGCTGGGGTCGGCGGCCTGCTCCCAGATGAAGGTGGGCAGGGCCGCCTGCGGTCCGTTGAACGGGTCGTTGTTGATCGCCTTGGTGAAGAAGATCGTGAGCAGCAGCGGCGCGGTCTCGCCCATGACGCGGGCGACGGCGAGCATCACGCCGGTCACCATCCCGGTCATCGCGGTCGGCAGGACGACGAAGCAGACCGTCCGCCAGCGCGGCACGCCGAGCGCGTAGGACGCCTCGCGCAGGTCGTTCGGGACGAGCTTCAGCATCTCCTCCGCGGAGCGCGTCACGGTCGGGATCATCAGGATCGTCAGCGACAGCGCCCCCGCGAACCCGGAGAAGTTGAACCCGAAGGTGAGCAGCCACAGCGCGAGCACGAACAGGCCCGCGACGATGGACGGGATGCCCGTCATCACGTCCACCGTGAAGCTGATGATCTTGCCGAGCCGCCCGTTGCCGGCGTATTCGACCAGGTAGATCGCGGTGAGGATGGACAGCGGGACGGCGATCGCGGTGGTGATCGCGACCTGCTGCAGGGTGCCGATGATGGCGTGGTAGGCGCCGCCGCCGGGGTCGCTGCCGCTGACCGCGTTCATCGAGAACTGGAAGAACGTGAGGTCGAGCCGCTTGGCGCCGTTGACGGCGACCGTCCACAGCACCGACACGAGCGGGATGAGCGCCAGCGCGAACGCCAGATAGACCAGCCCCTGGACGAGCCGGTCCTTGAGCCTGCGGGCGGGCGACACCGAGCCCAGGGTGCTCACGCGAACTCCTTCCGGCGCGCGACGACCGCGCGGGCGGCCATGTTGACGAGCAGGGTGATCACGAACAGCACGAGCCCGGACGCGATCAGCGCGCCGCGCCCGGTGACGGACGCCTCGGCGAAGCTGTTGGCGATGTTCGCGGCGAACGTGGCGCCGCCGTTCTCCAGGATGTGCCAGTTGATGCCGGGCACGAACGTCAGCACCATCGCGACGGCGATCGTCTCGCCCATCGCGCGGCCGAGGCCGAGCATCGACGCGCCGATCATGCCGGACCGCCCGTACGGCAGCACCGCCATCCGGATCATCTCCCAGCGGGTCGCGCCGATGGCCAGGGCCGCCTCCACGTTGGCGCGCGGGACCTGCAGGAACACCTCCCGGGAGATGGACGAGATGATCGGCAGGATCATGATCGCCAGCACCACCGAGGCGGTGAAGATCGAGTTCTTGCCGGGGCTGTCGCCGCCGAACAGCGGGATCCAGCCGAGCGTCGCGTTGAGGAAGGCGCTGATCCCGTCCATGTGCTGGGACAGGAACGCCAGGCCCCACAGCCCGTACACGATGCTGGGGACGGCGGCGAGCAGGTCGACGACGTAGCCGAGCCCGGACGCCAGCCGCCGCGGCGAGTAGAACGAGATGAACAGCGCGATCCCGATCGCGACCGGGGTGGCGATGAGCATCGCGAGCAGCGACGAGAGCACCGTGCCGAACGCGAGCTGCGCGATGCCGAACTCCGGCGGCGTCGCGTTCGGGTCCCAGGTCTCGCTGGTGAGGAAGTTCGCCTCGTTCTCCTGCAGGGCCGGGACGGCCTTCCACACGAGGAACGCGGCGATCGCGGCGACGATCGCCAGCACGGTGATGCCGGAGCCGCGGGCCGCGCCGGCGAAGATGCGGTCACCGGCGCGTCCGGTGCCCATCGGCGCGGCGGCGCGCCCCCGCGTGGCGGCGTGCGTCCCGACGCCGGTCTCGGTGGTCATGGGGGAACCTCCCTGGCTCGAACCCGCCTCGGCCCCGCCGCCGAGGTCCTCGGCGGCGGGGCTGCGGATGCCGTCGTCGGCGGTCAGGCCAGCGCCTTCACGGACGCCTGCACCTTGGTGAGCACGCTCTCCGGCAGCGGCGCGTATCCGAGGCCGGTCAGGATCTTCTGGCCGTCCGCGCTGGAGGTGTAGGTGAGGAAGGACTTGACGAACGCGGCCTGCTCGGCCGGCAGGCCCTTCTCGCACGCGATCTCGTAGGTGACGAGGACGATCGGGTAGGCGCCCGGCTCCTTCGTCGCGTAGTCGATGTCCAGCGCGACGTCGTTGCCGGTGCCGGTGACCTTCGCCCCCGCGACGGCCTTGGACGCGCTCTCCGGCGACAGCTCGGTGAACTCGCCGGCGCCGTTCTTCACGTGCGCGGTCTGCAGCTTGTTGTTCGTCGCGTACGACATCTCCACGTAGGAGATCGCGCCCTCGGTGCTCTTCACCTGGCTGGTGACGCCGTCGGACTTGGCGGCGCCCTGCCCGGTGGAGTTCGGCCACTTCTTGGCCTTCTCCCACGTCCAGATGTCCGGGACGACGGTGTGCAGGTAGTTCGTGAAGTTGTCGGTGGTGCCGGACTCGTCCGAGCGGTACACCGGCTTGATGTCGGACGCCGGGAGCTTCGCGCCCTCGTTCTCCTTGGCGAGCGCCGGATCGTTCCACTTCGTGATCTTGCCGGAGAAGATCTTGGCGATGCTCTCGGGGGACAGCTTCAGCCCGTCCGCGCCCGGCACGTTGTAGACGACCGCGACGGGGCCGACGACCATCGGCAGGTTGAGCGCGTTGCCACCCTCGCAGCGCTGCTGCGCGGCGGTGGCCTCCTCGGGCTTCAGCGCCGAGTCAGAGCCGGCGAACGAGACCTGCCCGCTGGTGAACGCCTGGATGCCGGCGCCGGACCCGCTCGGGTTGTAGTTCAGGTTGGCGCCCGCGCACTTGCTCGCGTAGAGCTTCGTCCACTCCTCGATCGCGTTCTTCTGCGCGCTCGACCCGGCCGCGTTGACGCTGGCCGTCGCGCAGTCGATGTCGCCGGACGGAGCGCTGCCCGAGCTCACCGTCGGGTTGTTGTCGCTCCCGCAGGCGGACAGTGCCAGCACGCCCGCGACGACCACGCCGCCCAGGGCGGCGAGTCGGGAACCGTTCTTCACCGGAGGGTCTCCTCTTAGTTTCGGGGGCGGGTCCCTCGTCCCAGGCCTCGGCCGGACGTGGGGTTCGCCGTCGAGTGCGACGCTAGGCAGGCGAGGTGACCAGCCGCCCCGCTCCAGGTGAACGGCAGATGAACGGAGACGACCGCGATCACGAAGAATGCCCCGATTTGCCATGGACGCCGGGTGAACAGCGCAGCCCACCCACGCAAAAACCCGGTTGAGACACGCTCAACCGGGTTCGGGGACGGCTCGCGTCAGGCGTACATGACGTCGACGGCGAAGCGAGTGAAACCGAGCGACTCGTACAGGCGGACGGCGGCGGTGTTGGATTCGTCCACGTAGAGCATGATCTGCTCCATGCCGGTGTCGCGTAGGTGGTGCAGGCCCTTCAGCGTGAGGGTGCGCCCCAACCCGAGCCCCTGCGCGTCAGGGGCGACGCCCACGACATAAACCTCGCCGATCTTGCCGGGGTGGACCTTCGTCCAGTGGAAGCCGACGAGCCGCCCATCACGCTCGGCGAGGAAGAAACCGGCCGGATCGAACCAGTCTTCAGCCTCGCGCTCGCGGACGTCGTCCATGGTCCAGGCGCCCTGCTCGGGGTGGTCGGCGAAGGCACGGGCGTTGACGTCCAGCCACGCCTGCTCGTCCCGTCCGGGCTCGAAGGTCCGGAGCGTCACCCCGTCGGCCACGCGCGTCTCCGGCAGCGGGTCGGACGCCGGGCGCCGCATCTGAAAAAGCGCACGAACCCGCGCCATCCCCTCCGACTCCGCCAGCGCGGCGGCCGCCGGAAGATCACCGTGCGCCCACACCCGCACCGGGGCCTCGTCCCGCAGCGCCCGCAGCAGCGCGCGCCCGTGCCCCCGGCGCCGGTGATCCGGATGGACGACCAGCTCCCCCGACGCGGGCTCGTCCTCGGTCGCCGGGTCGAAGTGCGCATAGGCCACAATCGTCCCGCCATCGGAGATCGCCAGGCCGGACCGTCCACCCCGCAACGCCAGCACGGCATGCTCGGACAGCGACCCCACCCCGTCGGCCCGCGCCGCCGCCTCGGCCAGCGCCAGCGCCTCTGCGGCCTCGGCCTCCCCCAGCGTCCCGCGCGCCCGCAGCTCACTCACGTCCGCCACCCTATGCGGCCGGACGAACGCAAAGATCACCTGGGGTTCTGATCGATTTGTCACAAAAACGTCATCGTGTCGCCGGGATCCGTATGCCGGGCGAACCTAGCGTCCACAGAATGACTCGACGACGCACCATCCTGGCCTGCGCCACGGCGGGGCTGACGGTCGTGGGCCTGTCGGCGCAACCCGCCGCCGCGCGCCCCGCACCGACCGCGTCCGTGCGCCTGCTCGCGCTGAACGACTTCCACGGCAACCTGGAACCGCCGACCGGAAGCTCGGGCAGGGCCATCGACGAGAACGGCGACACCGTCCTCGCGGGCGGCGCCGCCTACATCGCGACCCACCTCAAGCAGCTGCGGAACCGCGACACCCTCACCGTCGCGCAGGGCGACCTGATCGGCGCCTCGCCGCTGCTGTCCGCCGCCTACCACGACGAGCCGTCCGTCCAGTTCATGGGCGACATCGGCGTGACGGCGTCGGCGGTCGGCAACCACGAGTTCGACGAGGGCTACCAGGAGCTGCTGCGCATCCAGAACGGCGGCTGCCACCCCGTCGACGGCTGCTCCCCCGAGGGGCGCTGGCGCGGCGCGAAGTTCGACTACCTCGCCGCGAACGTGCTGAAGAAGCGCGGCCACAAGGAACGCCCGATCCTGAAGCCGTGGACGATCCGGCGCATCAACGGCGTCCGCGTCGGGTTCATCGGCGTCGTCACCAAGACCACCCCGAGCATCGTCACCGCCGAAGGCATCAAGGGCCTCAAGTTCGACGACGAGGTGGCCGCCGCGAACCGGGCCGCCCGCGAGCTGAAGCGGCGGCACGTCCGCGCGATGGTGCTGCTCGTCCACGAGGGCGACCAGGTCCAGCCCGGCACCCGCCCCGACCAGTGCGGCATCATCCCGGGCGCCGGCTCCCGCATCGCGCAGGAGGCCGACCCCGAGATCGACATGGTCCTCTCTGGCCACACCCACCAGCAGTACATCTGCTCGGTGAAGGACCCGAAGGGCAACCCGCGCCTCTTCTCGTCAGGCTCCTCGTTCGGCCGCGTGATCACCGAGGTCAACCTCAAGGTGAACCGCCGGACCGGCGACATCATCCGCTCCTCGGTCAAGGCCGACAACCACGTCGTCACCCGCGACGTCCCGCCGGACCCGGCGACGGAGAAGTTCGTCCAAACCTGGAAGGACCGCGTCTCCACCATCGCCGACAAGCCCATCGGCAACATCACCGCCGACCTGACCCGCACGCCGTCCGCCGCCGGCGAGACCGCGCTCGGCGACGTCATCGCGGACGCCCAGCTCGCCGGCACGCAGGACCTCGGCGCGCAGGTCGCGCTGATGAACCCCGGCGGCGTCCGCACCGACCTCACCTACGCGGCCAGCGGCTCCGAGGGCGACGGCGTCGTCACCTACGGCGAGGCGTTCGCCGTCCAGCCGTTCAGCAACGTGATGGGCGTGACGTCCCTGACCGGCGCGCAGCTCGACGCGCTCCTCGAACAGCAGTGGACGTCCGCGGGCGAGAAGATCCTCCAGCCCTCGGCCAACCTGCACTTCACCATCGACCGCTCGAAGCCCGTCGGCGACCGCGTCTCCGCCCTCACGATCGACGGCACCCCGGTCGACCCGTCCACCACCTACAAGGTCGCGGCGAACAACTTCCTCCTCGGCGGCGGCGACGGCTTCACCGTCTTCACCGAGGGCACCGACCAGGTCCTGGGCGCCATAGACCTCGACACCTTCGTCACCTACTTCAACACCCAGGGCACCATCACGCCCCCACCCCTCAACCGCATCTCCGGCCAGTAAGGAACGAGAAACGAGCGTGGCCCGGGCCGGACGCCTAACGGCGCCCAACCCGGGCCACGCGCACAAACACCAACTCGCAGCGGTTCCCCTGGACGTGTCACAAACCGACCCTCTTGGACTGGGGTCTGAGCCGTGGCGCGGACCTGAGCGACGACCACGGGCAGGCACGCGGAGGGCGCTCTAGCGCCCGGAGCGGGCATGCCCGGCGACGCAGGCGACCGCAGCGCCCACACACCGCAACGGGCACAACGACCGCAACAAGGCGTGAGGATCGCCTGCGTCGCTGACGGGGGTTCCAGGGGGTCGCCCCCCTGGGAAACTACGCGCCGAAGAAGTGGACCACGTAGTAGACCACCGCGGCTACTGCGGCGGCGGCGGGCATGGTGAGGACCCAGGCCACCAGGATGTTGCCGGCGACGCCCCAGCGGACGGCGGAGAGGCGTTTGGTGGCGCCCGATCCCATGATCGCCGAGGTGATCGTGTGGGTGGTGGAGATTGGAGCGTGCCAGATGAACGCGGTGGTGTAGAGGACGATGGAGGCCGTCGCTTCGGCGGCGAAGCCCTTGGGCGGGTCGACCTCGATGACCTTGCGGCCGAGGGTGCGCATGATGCGCCAGCCGCCCGCGTACGTCCCGGCGGACAGGGCGCCGGCGCAGACAATCACCACCCACCAGGGCACCGTGCTGCCGTCCGCATGCCCGGTGGTGACGAGCGCGAGGACGATGATGCCCATCGTCTTCTGGGCGTCCTGCAGGCCGTGGCCGAGCGCGAGGGACGCGGCGGACATGGTCTGCGCGATGCGGAACCGGCGGCCGACCCGGGACGGGTTGGCGTGCCGGAAGATCCACAGGATCGCCACCATCACCAGGTAGGCGAGGCAAAAGCCGACGACCGGCGACGCCACCATGGGGATCGCGACCTTGTCGACCACGGTGGCCCAGTTCACCGACGACAGCGACGCCAGCCCGGCGCCGACGACGCCGCCGATGAGGGCGTGCGAGGACGACGAGGGCAGCCCGAAGTACCAGGTGATCAGGTTCCAGGTGATGGCGCCGAGCACGCCGGCGGCGACCACGGTGAGCCCGTGCAGGCCGGACGGCGGGGTGATGACCTCGCTGACGGTCTTGGCGACGCCCACGCCGAGCAGGGCGCCGATCATGTTCATGGCGGCGGCCATGCCGAGCGCGACGCGCGGTGTCAGCGCGCGGGTGGAGACCGCCGTGGCGATCGCGTTGGCGGCATCGTGGAAGCCGTTGGTGTAGTCGAAGATCAGCGCCACGATGACGACCAGGACGAGGACGGCCATCTGCGCGTCGGACCGGAGCCCGAGCGCGCCGCCCAGCATGACCAGCAGGATGCCGGCCAGCAGCAGCAGCCAGGCCCGGCCGGAGACGCGGCGCGTGGCCTGTTCTCCCAGGGAGGCCGGATCGTCCTCCGGGGAGGGGTCCCGGGTGAGGGTCGTCCCGGGATCCTTCGCTGCGCTCATGATTCCTTGACCGCGATGGTCTCGACCGTGTTGGCGACGTGCTCGAAGAAGTCCGCCGCGTCCTCCAGCCGGTCGATGACCTGCTTCAGCTTCAGCACGGTCAGCGTGTCGTACTCGCCGCTGAACAGGTGCGCCAGCAGCTTGCGGTAGATCTGGTCGCCCTGGTTCTCGAGCCGGTTGATCTCGATCCAGTACTCGTTGAGCTCCTTCATCGAGCGCAGCCGCGGCATGGCCTCGGCGGTCAGCTCGGCGGCGCGCTCCAGCACCTCGACCATGGCGACGATGCCCTTGGGGAACTCGTCGATCTTGTAGAGGACGACGAGGTCCGCGGCCTCCTCCATCTCGTCCATGACGTCGTCTATGGTCGACGCCAGCCGGTAGATGTCCTCGCGGTCGAAGGGCGTGATGAACGTTTCGTTCAACCGTCGCATGATCGCGTGGGTGCATTCGTCGCCCGCATGCTCGCAGGCGCGCATCTTCTCCGCGATCGCCGCCCGGTCGGCGCCGTCGCTGATGAGTTCCACGAGCAGCCTGGCGCCGGTGACCAGGTTGTTCGCCGAGTCGGCGAACATGTCGTAGAAGCTGTCCTCACGCGGCGTGAGACGCAAGCGCACGTCGTTCTCCTGATGTGCTGGAACAGTCCGCAGAGGATCGTAGGCGCAACCCGCCGTAAAAAGAACCTTTGCCCCAGCTTCGACTGGTGTCGCCCATCCTCTCACCTACAAGATTGCCCTAGACGACCAGGTACATACCCCTTGCGGGCGGCCCTATCTGGAGGGACGTCCGCCGGATGGGCCCCGCAGGGCGGCCACCTGCGGGTGTGCCCGCGTGCGGACGTGAGATTGCTAACACCACGCGGGGTGAGCACGTGCTGAAATGACGAACCGGGGACGCCCCGAATCGGCGTCCCCGGATCCTGCGAGCCCTGTTGGAACTAGTCCTGCGGCATCAGCTCGCGACGACCGGCTTCGTCGGACCGTACTCCGAGCACCATGTCGATCTCCGCGACGGTCAGCGGCCGCTCCGCCGCCGCCACCGCACTGAGCATCTCGGCATAGAGTTCGATCTCGTCCAGCGCAACACGGTCGTGGACGCGCAGATCGAGATTCTGGCGCACCGCGTCCACCTCCGTTCGTTCCCCCACACCCGTAGTCGAGGCTACGCGTCCGGCCCCGACGGGCGCATGACCCAAGAGGGCCATTCGCGGACCACCTTGCCAACTGGTCTTCCCGGGTGAGGCCCATCTGATGCCCACCGGCCCGTCCGAACCGGGACGCAGGGGTCAACCTCCGGCGCGGAAGTCGCCGAGCAGCTGCTCAAGCGGGGTTTCCGGCAGGTCGCGGGCCGTCAGCCGGGCGACGGTCGCGGCGTTGACGTCGGCGCCCGCCAGCCGGGCCGCCTGCCGCCCCACGGTCTGCTCGAACAGCGCGCGGACGGTCCGGGCGTAGGCGAACCTGGGGTCCTCCCGCATCGACGCCAGCCGGGACAGCAGCTCGACGCGCAGCTCCTCGTCCAGCATGTACAGGTCGCGCTCGGCGTAGCTCTGGAAGAGGTGCACCATGTCGCGGTCGCCCATCCCGGTGAACTCCAGGATCGGGCCGAACTCGGCGCGGAACGCGGGGTTGCCGGCGAGGAAGCCCTCCATCTCCGCCGCCGGGCTGGAGCAGACGACGATGAACCGGCCCCCGCTCATGCGGCGCAGCAGTTCGGCGACCACGGCGGGCGTCCGGTCGAGCCGGTACGCCTCCTGGATGAGCAGCACCCCGCCGAGCGCCTGGTCGACCATGCCGGCGACCCGGTTGCGGGTGTCGAGCTGGTCGCGTCCCGCCAGGTGGACGGGACGGCACGCCACCACGTGCCCGGACCGCAGCAGCCCCAGCGCCGCGTAGATGCCGCCCAGGAGCCCCGCCACGGTCGTCTTGCCGGTGCCGGGCGGCCCGGTGAAGACCAGGTGCCGGACGTCCGCGCCGGACACCCCGTACCGCACCCGGTCGGCGGCGAGCGCCGCCTCGTCGGCCAGTTCCCGGACGGCGGCCTTGACGTCCTCCAGCCCGGTGAGCTGGTCGAGCTGCCGCAGGTAGCCGTCGATGTCGCCGGGCGGGCGCAGCGCCGGCTCGATGCCCTCCGCGACGCCCGCCAGGTCGTCCGGGGTGAGGACGAGCCGGTCGTGGGACGCGCCGGCGCGCTCCATGTTCCGCTGGGCCGCCTGGTCCAGGTACGCCTCGACGAGCCGCGCGTTGACCAGGTCGCCGGGCCCGCGGAGCCGCTCCAGGTCCGCCCGGACGATCTCCAGCGCGGACGCGCCGATCGTGACGCGCCGCTCGTCCGCGAGCAGGTGCAGCAGCGTCATCCGGTTGTCGAGGTCGCTGAAGTCGGGCAGCCGGTGGACGCGGAACGCCTGCACGAGCTTCGGATGCTCCTGCAGGAGGCGCTTGTACGCGCGCGGCTCGCACGTCGCGATCACCGGCGTCGTGTTGACCGGGTCGCGGCGGGCGCGGCGCACCGCGCCGACGACGGCGCCCGGATCGGCCGCGTCGTTGATCGCGACGTCCAGCCGCTCGAACAGGACCACCGGGCCCGGCTGGGCGAGGATCTGCCCGATCCGCTCCGGCGGCGCGTTCCGGACGTCCTCGGCGTCGTGCGCGCGGATCGTCCCGTCGCCGAGGCCCGCGTTGGCCAAGGTCAGCGCGATCATCCGGGACAGCCGGCGCTGCCCCGAGTGCGGGTCGCCGACCAGCAGCACGCCCGGCAGGCCCGACTTGATCGCGCTGGGCGCGCCGTCCACGCGGGTCGCCTCGATCCCGTCGCCGGTCGGCGCGTTCCACGCCTCCGCCTGCGCGCGGACGTCGCCGAGCAGCACGGACGCGTCGTGCTCGCCGTAGAGGAACCCGAACCCGAACCGCTCCAGGACGCGGCGGGTACTGCGGTCGCTGGGCGGCGGGATCTCGTCGACGGGACGTTCCGGGGACGGCGTGTCGTCCAGGAAGTCGAAGTCGCCGACCATCGTCTTGGACATGACCTTCGTCCCCGGCCCGCCTCCCGGAACGGGCGGCGGCGGGGGCCCGGCGGGATCGTCCTCAAGGTCTCCCGGGCCGAGGACGCGCGTGCCGGGCGGGCCGTTCTGCGGCGGAGGCGGGCCGTTCTGCGCCGGAGGCGGGCCGGTCGGCGACGCTTGGCCTCCTTCGACGCGGGTCGCGCCCGAGTCGAACGCGGTCGCCATCGCCTCCCCCGCGACAGGGCGCTGCTGCGGCGGGCTCTGCGCTGCCACGGGCTCCGGCGGCGCGACCGGCTGCGGCGGGACGGCGCCGGCCGGCTGGTAGCCCAGCTGCGTGTAGGGCGGTACGAAATCCTCGTCCCTCTCCTCCTCGGGAGGGGAGAAGCCGCCGAGCTGCGGTTCCGGCGAAGGCGGTGCCGGGCTCTGCATCGCCGCGGGCTGCGCGGGGGCGGGCGCGGGCGCGGCGGCGGGGCGCTGGAAGCCGAGTTCCGTGTACGGCGGCGCGACGCTCGCCTCGTCGTCCTCGCCGGCCGGAGCGCTGATGATCGGGTCCGGCGGGGCGAACGCGGCCTGCTGGCCGGGGCCCGGCATCTGGTTCTGCGCCTGGGGCGCTGGGGGCGCGTTCTCCCGTCCGGGCTGCGCGGGCGGCTGGACGAACGGGCGGTCGGGCTCGGACGGCGTCCCCTGCGCCTGCGGCGGCGTGCCCGGCGCGAGGCCGGGCTGGCTCTGCATGTGGAACGGCGCCGGCTGCGGGGGCGCCGGGTTCGGCAGCGGCGTGGCCGTCGCGGACGCGGCGGTGGCGCGGGCCCGGTTGCGGCCGATGATCCCGGCGATGATCGCGGTCGGGACGGGGAAGCCGCGCGGCCGCGCGGGCATCCCGCCGAGCCGGCACCACGCCAGGTCGACCTCGTACATCGCGGCCAGCAGCGACTCGGCGCCCGGCCCGGACCCTGCCGCCGACCGCAGTGGTTCCGGCAGGCGCATGTCCTCGGGCCACAGGCGACGCAGCGGATGCCCCTTCTGCTCCGCCACCGCCTGCACCGTGTAGCGGATCTCAGGGTCGAGCCAGGGGACGATGGTGCCCACCATGTCCTTGCGGACGACGTTCAGGTCGGCGGCGAGCAGCGCGGCGGCCACCAGGCGAGGCTCCAGATAGGCCGGGTCCGCCGGGTCGCCCGACAACTCCCCTATCAGCTCGCTCAGCGTGTAGAAGGCGTGCCTGAAGTTGTCCCCGGGCGAGCTCTCGTTCCGCAGCGAGGGCACCAGGTTCGGTGGGCACCGCGTAAGCCACTGCTGGACGATCGCCTGGTCCCCGTACGGCAGCGCCCCATAGTCGACGGTCGGGTTGGCGAGCGTCGTGCCGAGGATCGCTAGCAGCGCGTCCGCCCGCACCTGGAATCGGACATCGTCGCGGAGGACGCTGGCGATCGCCCACATCGTCCGCAAAACGACGACCGCCGCGTCCACCCGGCTGGCGCGCAGGCGTTCGGCGTAGAGGGCGACGAGCGATTCGAGGGTGGGCGGGGTGAGCCAGCGCGGGCCGTCCACGTCCGGGAGCGGCTTGGCGCGGTAGGGCTTCCACAGGTCGAGCATCTGCGCGTCCAGCCGCGCGTCGAACGCGGGCGCGGCCGAGCACCACAGCATCACGCCCCATGCGGCGGCGACGGTGGACGGCGCCCCGTTCGTGAAATCCGCCCACGAGTGCGGATAGTCGGGCGCGGGCAGCGCGGCGGCCGATTCAAGGGTCGATCGGACGCGCGACGTCAGGTCCGTAGCGAACCCGTGCCCGACGAACGGCAGCCCCGACGGTGGGTCGTAGCCGAAGTCGGGCCCGGCGGGGACGACGTGCGGCGGCAGGTTCGGTACCTGCCCGGCGCCCTGCTGCGCGGGCCGCGCCGCCATCCGGACGGCGGGCGTGCGGGGCGGCGGGCACAGGTACCACTGGCCGTCGGACGGGTGCAGCCGGTACCAGCGGGCCCACGCGCCGAACAGCCACCACGTCCCGTCCGGCAGCACGAGCATGCGGCCGCCGATGGCGTGGTGGCGCTGCTGCGGAGGCGCGGTCGGCCACCACGCGGCCGCCACCATCGCCCGCGTGTCGCGCTCCGCCTCCGTGAAGGGGTCCGCGAACGGACCCTGCCCCCGCTGCGGGCTGGGCGGCGGAGCACTGCCATAGCCCGGTCCCCACACCACGATGGTCATCGTAGTCAGCAGAAATCGCCCGGGGCGTCCCTGACCGGCGCAGAAGCCGCGTCACCCCAGGTCAGCGGGATCTCAAAGCGGCCTTGACGTCAGTCCCACTCAGCGGCGGCGTGCCGCTTCGCCTTCTCCATGTAGATCGCCGGCGTGTGCTCCAGGACGAGCCGGTCGTTGTCGTTCAGCTCCCGGACGACCTTGCCCGGCGTCCCGGCGACGAGCACCCCGGACGGGATCTGCTTGCCGGGCGGCACCAGCGCGCCGGCCGCGATCAGCGTCCCGGCGCCGATGCGGGCGCCGTTCAGCACGATCGCGCCGATGCCGATGAGCGCGCCGGTCTCGACGTGCGCGCCGTGCACCATCGCCTTGTGGCCGAGGCTGACGCGGTCCTCCAGGATCGCGGGCATCCCCGGGTCGCAGTGCAGGCAGGAGAGGTCCTGGATGTTGCACTCGGCGCCGACGACGATCTCCTCGTCCTCGGCGCGCAGCACCGAGCCGTACCAGACGCTGGACGCGCGGCCCAGCGTGACCCGCCCGGCGACGACCGCGCCGGGCGCGACCCACGCCTCCGGGTCGATCTTCGGCCGGTCCTCGCCCAATGCTCCCAGGTAGCTCATGGCGCCGATGCTAGGACGCGTCCCGGCCCGTCCGGTATGGCGCCCCCTGCCCGGCCGGTCCGGTTCCGGCCCGCGACACGGCCCCGTCCCGGAAGCGGACTTTGCCGGGATTAGATAGTTTGTCGAGCTCATCCAGATGAAGAAACGGCAGCAAGAACCGCATTCCGGTTGCGCGAACGGGTGGACCGGGCGAGAGTCGTCCTGACGTTTCCATGTGGGCCCGCTGCGGCGGGTGAGGCTGTTATCGCAACCGACCCTGACGGGGTGATGACCCCCGCCAACGACCCCCAAGGCACCATGAGCAACGAAGCCGAGATCCTCCCGAACCTCCTCCAAGACGAGTCCTTCGAGATCGTGATGCGCGGCTACAACCGCCGTCAGGTCGACGACTACATCGCCCGCGCCCTGCAGAAGCACCGCGAACTGGAGGCGCGGCTCGCCCGCGCCCAGGACGACGGCGAGCGCCTCCGCCGCGAGATGGCCGAGCTCCGGGAGGCGCGCAAGCCCACCGGCGACGACCTGAGCGACCGGCTCCGGCAGATCATCAACCTGGCCGAGGACGAGGCCCGGGACAAGGTCGCCGAGGCCGAGGCCAAGGGCACCGAGATCCGCGAGGACGCCGAGCAGGAGTCCCAGCGGATCATCGACGACGCCCGCTCGCACGCCGACAAGAACCTCTCCCAGGCGCAGGAGAAGGCCGACCACGTGCTGGCGTCCGCCAAGAAGGAGTCGGACGGCATCCTGTCGTCGGCCAAGCAGGAGGCGGAGCAGACGGTGACGAGCGCGCGGCTGGAGGCCGAGCGCACCCTCACCGCGTCCGAGCGCCGCGCCGGCGTGATCAACGAGGGCGCCACGCAGCGGCTCACCGCGCTCACCAAGAACCACACCCAGGCGCTGCAGCGGCTCACCGAGATCAGCGACACGCTGCACCGGCTGCTCAGCGCCGAGAACGAGGCCGGGCCGCTGGAGAAGATGGTCGAGGACGCCGTCCGGCAGAGCGCCCCGCGCAAGCAGGCCCCGCCCGCGCAGCCCGCGCCCGCC
>NZ_JABXFD010000069.1 GCF_013372625.1 Actinomadura sp. BRA 177 | reverse complement strand
CCAGTCGGTGCCCAGCGGGGCCAGCGCGTCCAGCCACTCCTGGGAGGCGCGCCGTTCGTAGAACTCGCGCTCCTCCTGCTCGGCCGCCTTCCTGAGCCGCCTCTTGCGCTCGGCGTCGGTGATGACGACGAATCGCCACGGCTGCAGGTTCGCACCGCTCGGCGCGGTCGCCGCCGCCCGGACCGCCTGCTCGATGACGTCGGGCGGCACCGGGCGGGCGGAGAAGTCCCGCACCGTGCGGCGCAGCGTCATCGTGTCGGCGAACGCCTCGGCGCGCCTTGCCGCCTCCGCCGCCGGGACGTCGAAACGGGGCGCGGGGACGACGGGATACTGCCGCGGAGTGCTCATGTGATCGTGTCTACCGTCGCCGACGGGCCCGGGACAATCGGCATGAACAGCCAACATTCCGGGCCCGCTACGAGCACATGAGCAAACCGACCGGTCAGTCTTTCCCGCGCGAGGCGACCCACTCCAGGTTCCAGGCGTAGGCCTGGTCGACGGCCATCTTGCCCCAGCGCGGACGGCCCGGCGGCGGCAGGACGAACCGTCCCTCGCGGCGGACGACCAGCTCGCCGTTCACGTTCTCGATGAGCGCCAGCACCGCGTCGCGGGAGGCGTCCATGCAGTCGTCCATCCGCATCTCGATCGGCGGGGCGCCCACCGGGAACAGCGTGGCGATCGCGTCCAGGCCGCGGAAGTCGTCCGCGCCGTCGTAGATCTCGGCGAACACCAGGATCCGCTTGAAGTCCTTGGTGTGGTCGAGGTTGATGTGCAGGTTCTCGCCCGTCTCGATGGCGCCGGTGCGGTCGTCCTTGTCGAGCTTGATGAACGGCGCGCGCTCCAGGGCGCCCATGTCGCCGATCGCGTGGATGATGCCCTTGCGTCCGTCCTGCAGCTCCCAGAGGCAGCACAGGTCGAGGTCGAGGTCGACGCCGCGGCGGCGCTTTCCGAGCCGTCCCTTGGCGACGCCCTCGCGCGCGGTCCAGTTGAGGTTGACGCGCATGTGGCCGCCGGTCGCGCCGTGCTTGGTGAGCGACACCGACGGGGCGTTCTTCGTCAGCGAGATCTTGCCGCCCTGCGGCTGGGCCGCCCCGGGCGGAGGCGGCGCGTACTGGCCCCCGGGCGGGGGCGGCCCGTACGCGGGGCGGCAAGATCTCGCTGACGCAGAACGCCCCGTCGGTGCCGCTCACCCAGCACGGCGCGACCCGCGGCCCCATGCGCGTCACACTCAACTGGCCCGCCCCCGACGGCGTCCGCACCCGCCGGCACGGCAAGCGCCGCCGCGGAGGCAGCCTCCACCACGACCTCTGCGCGCTCTGCGAGCTCCCCGAAAGCCACACACACATCCACCCCACCACCACCCG
>NZ_JABXFD010000110.1 GCF_013372625.1 Actinomadura sp. BRA 177 | reverse complement strand
CTACCTCATCAGCGCACGCAACCACGGCGTCCGGCCCATCGACGCCATCCACGCCGCACTCGCCCGCAACCCCTGGCTCCCACCCACAACCACAGCCTGATCACGGCTCACCCCGTGAATGGACACCTCAGCAACACCCGTGAATGGACACCAGCCTCTGTGTATCGTCAGAAGCCGATCGAGGAAGCGTTCCGTGGTCAGATGCGCGACTAATCAGAGGGGCTATCGTGCAGGTCGCCTCGCTGGGATGACTACTCAGCGCTATGCCGGTCGGCAGAGGTACGGGGTGTTAATTTGTGGGAGATCGCAACGGACTTGATCTTCCCTGAGGTGTTCTGTGGTGCACTCAAGCTCCATGCCTGACCTGCGCTGATGTCGGAAAGTGGTGGAGTCGGTGAATGATCGGTCGTGTTCACACCGAAGAGGTCACTGGTTCGAACCCAGTATCGCCCGCCCCGTCTATGCAGGTCAGTGAAGGTCTCGGAGATCAATCCGAGGCCTTTTTTGATGTTGGAGCCTTTCGGGAGCCAACGGGGAGCCGCTATTTGAGCGGCGTCGTTGCGGTGCTGCGTGCTCGGCTGTTGAACTCCTGATCGCCGCTTCGCTGACTTCTTGGGAAGCCGTTGTGCGCAGTGCGGGAGCGGGTTGCTTCGGCGGCCTTTCTCTGCACCTGAGTGCCGTGCTTGCTCGGGTGGGCTGCTCTCTGGTGGCCTTTTCGTATGTCAGGTGGTTCCACGTTGCGGTCGGTGATCGGGAGCGTCTGTCACGTCTGAGAGTTGGGGTCAACGTGTTCGGTGCAGGCCGGGTGCGGTACCGGGTTTGCCGGTATTTCTGCATGTCGGGTGGATATCGAGGGTGAGTGCCGGGTAGACGGCTCGGCGACCGCGGCCCCGAGGAGTTCCTGATGCCACCGACGAGGACAGAGTTGCGTAGCCGGGCTTGGTGGGACAATGCGGGCAATCCTGAGATGACTGCTCTGTACCTGGAGCGGTTCCTCAACTACGGGCTCACCGCCGCGGAGCTCCAGGCGGGGCGGCCGATCATCGGTATCGCCCAGACGGGCAACGACCTGGTTCCCTGCAACCGGCATCACCTGGACCTCGCCGACCGGGTCAGGGACGGGATCCGGGACGCCGGCGGTGTCGCGTTCGAGTTCCCCGTCCATCCTCTGCAGGAGACGGGCAAGCGCCCCACTGCCGCGCTGGACCGCAACCTCGCGTATCTCGGGCTGGTCGAGGTGCTGCACGGCTATCCGCTCGACGGGGTGGTCCTGACGACGGGCTGTGACAAGACCACGTCCGCGTGCCTGATGGCGGCCGCGACGGTGAACCTCCCGGCGATCGTCCTGTCCGGCGGGCCGATGCTCAACGGCTACCACGCCGGCATGCGGACGGGCTCGGGGCTGGTGATCTGGCGGTCGAAACGCCTTCTGGCCAGCGGGGAGATCGACTATGACGAGTACATACGGCGCGTGTGCGCGTCCGCGCCCAGCATCGGGCACTGCAACACGATGGGCACCGCGCTGTCGATGAACAGCGTGGCCGAGGCGCTGGGCATGGCCCTGCCCGGTTGCGCCGCGATCCCGGCTCCCTACCGCGAACGGGCCCAGATGGCGTATGACACGGGCCGCCGGGTGGTGGACCTGGTGCGCGAGGACGTCACCCCGCGCGAGATCATGACCTTGGCGGCGTTCGAGAACGCGATCGCCGTGGCGTCGGCCATCGCGGCCTCTACCAATGTGCCCGTCCATGTCAACGCCATCGCGCGCCACGCCGGGGTGGAGCTGTCCAACCGGGACTGGCAGCGGGTGGGGGCCGACGTCCCGGTGCTGGCGAACACCGCCCCGGCGGGGGGTACCTCGGCGAGGACTTCTACCGGGCCGGCGGCGTGCCCGCCGTCATGCGGGCGCTGCTGGAGGCGGGGTATCTGCACGGCGACATCGTGACGGTCTCCGGGCGGACCGTCGCCGAGAACCTGGCGGACGTCCCGCCCGCCGACCCGGCGGTCATCCGTCCCGTCGACGACCCCGTCGCGCCGCGCGGCGGACTTCTTGTCATGACCGGGAACCTGTTCGACTCCGCGGTCATGAAGTCGTCGGTCATCACCGATGACTTCCGGGACCGCTACCTGCCGCCTCCCGGCCGTCCGCAGGCGTTCGACCTCCGCGCCATCGTCTTCGATGGGCCGGAGGACTACCACGCCCGCATCGAGGATCCCGAGCTGGACATCGACGAGTACTGCATCCTCGTCATCCGCTACACCGGGCCGGTCGGCTACCCGGGCTCGGCCGAGGTCGTCAACATGGAGCTGCCCACGGGGCTGGCCCGGGAGGGCGTCACCGCGCTTCCCACGCTCGGCGACGGCCGGCAGAGCGGCACCTCGGACGCCCCGTCCATCCTCAACGCCAGCCCCGAGGCCGCGGTGGGCGGCAACCTCGCCATCCTGCGCACCGGCGACCGGATCCGCGTCGACCTGGACGGCGCGCGCGTCGACGTCCTGCTGTCGGACGAGGAGATCGCCGCGCGGTGGGCCGAGTACACGCCGCCGGCGTTCGAGAACCAGACGCCGTGGCAGGAGATCTACCGCTCCACGGTCGGGCAGCTGGACAGCGGCGGCTGCCTGGAGCTCGCCCTCGCCTACCAGGACATCGCACACACCAAGGGGATTCCCCGTGACTCGCACTGACCGCCAGGGCACGGTCCTGATCGCCGACCACGACTTCGGCGACGTGGACATCGAACGCGCGATCATCGAGGGCGCCGGGTTCCGGCTCGTCGCCGCGCAGTGCAAGAGCGAGGACGAGGTGATCGAGCACGGGCGGGACGCCGACGGCGTCCTGACCCAGTACGCGCGGGTCGGATCCCGCGCCATCGCCGCCTTCACCCGGTGCCGGGTGATCGCCCGCTACGGCACCGGCGTGGACATCGTGGACGTCGACGCCGCGACCCGGCGGGGCATCCAGGTCACGAGAGCGCCGAACGAATGGTGCGCCGAAGAGGTCGCCGACCACGCCGTCGCGCTCTGGCTCGCCGCCGCCCGCAAGATCTGCCAGTACGACCGGGCGACGCGGCAGGGCGAATGGCACTGGCGGACCGGGCAGCCGGTCCGGCGGCTGCGGGGACGGGTGCTGGGACTGCTGTCCTTCGGCGCCATCGCGCGCCTCATCGCCGAGCGGGCGAAGGCGTTCGGCGTCGAGGTCTGGGCGCACGACCCGTTCCTCGACGAGGCCGAGATGCGGTCCCGCGACGTGCGGCCGGTGTCCTTCGACGACCTTGTGGAAGGCGCCGACTACCTGGTGGTCCAGTCGCCGCTCACCCCGCAGACGCACCACACCTTCGACCGCGCGACGCTCGGCCGGATGAAGCCGTCCGCCGTCCTCGTCAACACCGCGCGCGGGCCGATCGTGGAGGACGCGGCGCTCCACCAGGCGCTCACCGAGGGATGGATCGCCGGCGCGGCGCTGGACGACCTTGAGGAGGAACCCGCGAAGCAGCGCGACTGGCAGCCGCGCAACGCCCTCCTCAAGCTGCCCAACGTGATCGTCACGCCGCACGCCGCCTACTACTCCGAGGAGGCCATCGGGACGGTGCGGCGCATCGCCGCCGAAGAGGCCGTGCGGGTCCTGACCGGGCGGCCCGCCCGTTCTCCGGTCAACGAGGTGACCGCCGTCCGCTGATGGCCGGGACCCTGCAAAATTTGCCCCAACCCGCGCATGGACCCCGGAGGTGATGGAACGGGCGCGGTGCGGAACCGCGAGTCGGAGGAGGAGTTTCGCCATGCTCGATCCGGATCCGCCGTTCCGGCCGGTCCTCCGGCGGGCCGGCTACCCGCCGCTGGAGGACCTGGGCCTGATCGGGGACGGCACGACGGCGGCTCTGGTGGGCCTGGACGGTTCGGTCCCGTGGCTGTGCCTGCCCCGCTTCGACAGCGAACCACTGCTGTGCGGCCTGCTGGACCGCGAGCACGGCGGCCATTTCGCCCTGACGGTCGAGGACCTGCGCGAGGCCCGCCAGTACTACGAGCCGGACACGGCGGTGCTGGTCACCGAGATGCGCGGCCCGTCCGGCCTGGTCAGGATCACGGACGCGCTGGGGTTGCGCGCGGGCGCGGATCTGTCCGACGACGCGGGCGCGAGCCGGGGCGAGCTCGTCCGCTCCGCCGTCGTCCTCGACGGGGCCGTCCGCCTGCGGGCCGAACTGCGGCCCCGCGGCGGCGCGCAGACCCGGGCCCTGGCCAGCGGGCTGGAAGTGCAGGCGTCCGGGCGCCCGGACCTGCGGCTGCATCTGCGGTCCAGCCACCCGCTGGACGGCCTGCGCACCGTGCACGACCTGCGGCAAGGCGATCGCTTCGATGTGACGCTGTCCTGGGGACGCGTCCACCGCCACCACCGTTTCGAACCCGAGGCGGTGCTGCGGGACACCGCCGGGGCATGGCGCCGCTGGATGCGCAGCTTCAGCTACGACGGCCCGCAGGAACCGCTGGTGCGGCGCGCCGCGATCACGTTGAAGCTGTGCGATGACTGGGTCAACGGGTCGCTGGTGGCGGCCCCCACCTCCTCGCTGCCCGCGCCGATCGGCGGAGTGCGCAACTGGGACTACCGCTACGCCTGGATCCGGGACGCGGCCTTCACCGTGTTCGCGCTGCGCCGGGTCGGGTTCGCCAGTGAGGCGGACGCGTTCCTCGGCTGGGTCCTGGACGCCTTCGAGAACAGCCGGCAGCCGCGGATCATGTACACCCTGGGCGGCGATCCCGTCCCCGCGGAGGTCGAGGACGCCGGCCTGGAGGGCTACCGGCGCTCGGCCCCGGTGCGGTGGGGCAACGGCGCCGCCGACCAGCGCCAGCACGACATCTACGGCGAGGTCCTGGACTGCGCCGACCAGTGGCTGCGCACCGGCGGCGACCTCCAGCCGGCGCTGTGGTCCAAGCTGGCGGAGCTGGCGCAGACCGCCGAGGACGCTTGGCGGCAGCCTGACCAGGGCATCTGGGAGGTGCGCGGCGAGGGCCGGGTCTTCACCTATTCCGCCGGGATGTGCCAGGTGGCCCTGGACCGCGCTGCCGGTATCGGCGAGCGCCTCGGCCTGCCCGGACCGGTCACCGCATGGCGCGCCGCGGCCGACAAGGTGGGCCGGCTCGTCCTGGAGCAGTCCTGGGACGAGGACGAGCAGTGCCTGAGCGAACACCTCGACGGCGGCGGGAGCCTGGACGCCAGCCTGCTCGCGCTTCCGCTGCGGAAGGTCGTCCCGGCGGAGCATCCGCGGATGGCGGCCACCACGGCGGCCGTCGCCGAACGCCTGTCCGCCGGGGACGGCCTGCTCTACCGCTACCTGCACGACCAGTCGCCCGACGGGCTGCCCGGAGACGAGGGCGCGTTCCTGCTGTGCAGCTTCTGGCTGGTCGACAACCTCGTCCTGCAAGGCCACATGGAGCGAGCCGAGAACCTGTACGACTCGCTGTGCGCCCGGGCCAGCCCGCTCGGGCTGCTGCCGGAGCAGATCGACCCGTCCACGGGCACGTTCATGGGGAACTTCCCCCAGGCGTTCAGCCACATCGGCGTCATCGCCAGCGGCGTCACTCTCGCCCGAGCGAAGGCAGGTGGAACAGCATGATCAACCGGCTCGTCGTGTTCGGCGCCACCGGGGACCTGAACGCGCGCTACCTGCTGCCGGGACTGGCGGCGCTGCGCGCGGCCGGGCACCTCCCCGACGGTTTCCAACTGGTCTGCGCCGACCGGAAAGGCCGGAACGACCAGGAGTTCCGGGAATGGACGGCCGAGCAACTCGACCGGCACGCGGGCTCGGCGCCCGCCGATGCCAGAAAGTGGGTCGCCGACGCCGTCCGCTACCGGCAGGCGGACGCCACCGACGCCGCCGACCTCGCCTCCCTCATCGCGGGCGACGGGCCGGTCGCCCTCTACCTCGCACTTCCCCCCGTGGTGTTCCCCGGCACCATCACCGCCTTGCGCGGCGCCGACCTGCCGCCGGGCAGCCGGATCGTCCTGGAGAAACCGTTCGGCGAAGACCTGGACACCGCGCGGGAGCTGAACCGGCTGCTGTCGGAGGTGGTCCCCGAGGAGGCAGTGTTCCGGGTCGATCACTTCCTGGCCATGACGACCGTCCAGAACCTGCTCGGCAGCCGCCTCGCCAACCGCGTGCTGGAACCCCTCTGGAACAGCGCGCACATCTCCGAGATAGAGATCGTCTGGGACGAGTCCCTGGCCCTGGAAGGCAGGGCGGGCTACTACGACGGCGTCGGGGCGCTCAAGGACATGGTGCAGAACCACCTGTTCCAGGTGCTGTGCCTGGTGGCCATGGAACCGCCGCTCAGCCTGGGCGAGCGTGACCTCCGCGACCGCAAGATCGACGTGCTCCGCTCGATACGCCCGCTCACCGACGAGGACGTCCGGCGCCGCACCCGCCGGGCCCGCTATCTCGCCGGACGCGTCGGCGGCCGCGAGGTTCCCGCCTACATCGACGAGGACGGCGTGGACCCGCGAAGCCGCACCGAGACGTTCGCCGAGGTGGAACTGCAGCTGGAGAGCTGGCGCTGGTCCGGCACCACGTTCCGGCTCCGCAGCGGCAAGGCGCTCGAAGCCGACCGCAAGGAGGTCACGGTCCACTTCCGTCCCGTCCCCCACCTTCCCTTCGGGGAGGCCGTACCCAACGTGCTCCGCTTCGGGCTCGACCCGGAGGACATGACGCTGGCCCTCACCGGCATCGGCTCCGGGGTGCGAAACCTCACGCCCCTCACCATGACCGCGCGGATGGAGCCGTCCGACCTGCCCGCCTACGGCCGGCTGCTGCTGGACGTCCTGCACGGCAACGCCGCCCTGTCCATCCGGGGCGACGAAGCCGAGCAGGCGTGGCGGGTCCTCGCCCCCGTCATGTCCGCCTGGTCCACCGACCGCGTGCCTCTCCAGGAGTACCCGGCCGGCTCCCACGGACCCGCCCGCGCCGACGAGGAGAGAGCTGCGCAGATATGACCTGTGGGTGTGGGTACGGCTGAGACACGGATGGAGGTAGCCGGGAGGGAGCGTGATGGAAGGCGCCGGTGGGCGCGGGATGGGATGGCTGGCGCTGGAGGCATTCGATCCGGCGCCGATCGCGGTCGCCCTGACGGTCGGGTCCGAGCACCGCCTTGTGTACAGCAACCTCGCCTTCCGGACGTACATCGTGGACCGTCCGCTCGGGGAACCCGTCCGGGACGCGCTCGGTGACCGCTTCCAACGCGACTACGGCACCCTGTTCGACCAGGTGCTGACCACGGGAGAGCCGGTCAACCTCGTCGAGGCGCCCGTGAAGCCGAAGGCCGCCGACGGACCGGACCGGGTCTTCTCTTTCGACCTGTCGCGGTTCACCCACGAGCGTCCCGGCGTGCTGGTGATCGCGACGGACGTCACCGAGCAGGTCGCCGCGACCCGGCGGGCGGACCGGTCGGCCGAGGAGGAGCGGCGCTGGCGCCGCCGGTTCGAGAGCCTGGTGTGGCTGAGCGCGCAGATCGTGTGGGTGGCGGATCCGAAGGGCCGGGTGATCGACTCCAGCGGCACCTGGGAGCAGGTGACCGGCCAGCGCCGCGATGACTACACCGGCCAGGGCTGGTCGAAGGTGCTGCATCCCGATGACCGCCGGACGGCGCTGCTGTCGTGGAAGAAAGCAGTACGGCAGGCCCGCCCGTGGCACCACGTCTACCGGGTCCGGACGCAAGACGGCGAGTACCGGCATTTCGAGCTGCACGCCGCGCCGGTGCACGAGGACGGCGCCGTGGTGGAGTGGATCGGCACCGCCAACGACGTGGAGCGGCAGTGGCAGGAGCAGCAGCGAAGGGAACTGCTCGACCGCGCCGCGGCGGCGGCCGCGGCGCGGACCGAGCTGACCGACGTGTTCGCCGCGCTCGCCGACGTGCTCGTCCCCGAGGTCGCCGACGGGTGCGGCGTGCGCCTGCTGCCCGACGTGGTCGACCGTCCCGCGGGCGCCCCGATCGTCGCCCACCGCATCGCCAGCGCGTCGGCGGCCGGCGTTCGCCGGCAGTCGGCCACCGGCGAGGAGCGCTTCTCGCCCAGCAGCGAGTTCGCCCGCGCGATCAAACAGCGACGTGTGCTGCACCGCACCTTCCCGCCGGGACGGCCGCCCGCCGATCTGCTGCCCCCGAGCACCGCCACCTGGCTGATCGAGGCCAAGGCCAGCAGCGTCGTGCTGATGCCGGTCGTCGTCGACGGGATCGTGGCGGCGGTGGTCACCGCCGCCCGGCACGGTGACCGCGCCCCCCTCGGGCCGGACGACATCACCCTGATGAGGCAGATCTTCGACCACACCCACGACGCGCTCAGCAGCGCCGCCCAGTACCACCGCACCCAGCAGCTCGCCCTGGCCCTCCAGCACAGCCTGCTCGCCGACCCGCCCGAGCACACCGACCTGAAGATCGTCGCCCGGTACCTGGCCAGCCCGTCGGCGGCCCAGGTGGGCGGCGACTGGTACGACTCGTTCGTCCTGCCCGACGGCGCGATCGGGCTGGCCATCGGCGACGTGGCGGGGCACGACCTGGCCGCCGCCGTGGAGATGAGCCGGCTGCGCAACATGCTGCGGGTGCTGACCGCCGACCTGCTCGCCCCGCCCGGCGAGATCCTGCGCCGCCTCAACGCCGCCATGGCCACGGTGGCGCCGGAGGCCACGGCGACGTGCGTCCTCTCCCGTGTGGAGGAGCTCGAACCCGGCCGGTGGCAGCTCAACTACGCCGTCGCCGGGCATCCGCCGCCGCTGCTGGTCACCCCCGACGGCGACGGCCGCTTCCTGGACGTGGGCGGCAATCCGCTGCTGGGCATCCCGGTCGACCAGCCGTACCACAGCGCGACCGAGCCGCTGCCGCCCGGCTCCAGCCTGCTGCTCTACACCGACGGCCTCATCGAGCATCCCGGCGAGCATCTGGACACGAGCCTGGACCGGCTCCGCCGGCACGCGTCCGTGCTCGCACCCCGTCCCCTGGAGGACTTGTGCGACGGCCTCCTGGACGACATGCCCACCACCGGCACCGACGACATCGCCATGATCGCCGTGCGAGTCAGATCCTAGGGGTCCGGCGCGAGCAGGGTGGCGATCTCGTCGGGTGTCCAGGGTGGGGAAGTGCCGTGGTCGCGCCAGGTGAGGTACTGCTCGACCGGGCGCGGGAACTCGCCGATGTAGCCGCCCGCGCCGGCGAACACCCGGCCGGTGACGTCGGGGGCCTCGGTGCCGGCCAGGAAGAGGTAGAGCTGTGCGACGTATTCGGCGGGAGGCGGCGTCTGCGCTCCGGCGTGCATGAGGTCGTCGAGGATGCCTCGCCGGTGCAGCCGTTCGATGTGGGCTTCGTAGTCCGGGCCGCTGGACAGGCGCGTCTCGGCTCCGGGGCAGACCGCGTTCACCTTGACGCCGTGTTCCCGGAGCTCGGCCGCGAGCGCGTAGGTCAGGCTGTTCACGCCTCCCTTGCCCGCCGGGTAGCCGGTTCCTCCGAAGCTCCCGGTGAACGCGTGGGAACTGGTGTTGACGATCCAGCCCCGTCCCGCCTCGACCATGAGCGGGGCGAAGGCCCGGCAGGTCAGGAAGGTCGCGTGGAGGTGCACGTCGATGAGCGCGCGCCAGTCCTCCACGGCGATGTCCAGGATGGAGGACGCGGCGGGTTCGGCGGTGCCCGCGCAGTTGACGAGGATGTCGGGTGTCCCGAGCTCCAGTGCCGCGTCGAGCAGTGAGCCGACGACATCGGGGTCCGCGGCGGAGCCGGCGACACCGGCGACCCGCGCGGATGTGCCCAGTGTGGAGACGGCGTCGTCGAGGGCCGCCTGGTCGCGTCCGTTGATGACGACGGACGCTCCCGCGTTCGCCAGGGCACGGGCCACCTCGAATCCGATGCCGCGGGACGAGCCGGTGACGACGGCGACGCTGCCGTCCGCGAACGACCTCATCATGCTCCCCTCAGTGCGGGCACGGCGATCGAGTACATAGCGGCCTCTATGTGAGAGGGGTGGGCTATCGCCCGTCTCACGGTGCCCCGGCCGGCTGGATGAACACGCCGTCGGCCTCGACGGTGACCCCGTCGGCGTCGGAGATCGATGCGACCACGAACACTTTGCGGCCCTCTTCGCGGGCGATGCTGGCTTCGAGGCGGAGAGGGCCCAGGGGGGTGCCGCGCCGGTAGCGCGTGGTGAGCGTCCCGGTGAAGGTCGTCCGGCGCATCGCGGAGGCGGTCACTCCCATGATGTGGTCGAGGAGCATCGCGGAGACCCCGCCGTGCACCAGTCCGGGGGGTCCCTCGTACGCTGCGCCGAGGACGACGTCGGCGTGGCATCCCGACGGGCCGTGGACGAGGCGGAGCGGCGGGGCGATCGCGTTCGCGGCGCCCACCGCGGCATTGCCCCAGTTCCAGGCGCGGAGTTCGGAGTTGTACCTGACCCCGGCGGGGCCGGGCAGCTGGGCGGCGCGCAGCCGGTCGACGAGCGCGGCGAGGTCGTCGCGGACCCGGTGCACCTCGTCGTCGGCGACGGTGGTGCGGATCGTGGCGTCGATCAGTTCGCGGACGGTTCCGGCCAGGGATTCCAGCACCGCTTCCCGGCGGTCGACCTCCTCGGTCGGGGTGTCGTCGCGGACGAAGCCGCCGAGGTTCACCGCGGACGCTTCTGGGCGGCTTGTCATGCGCCGACCGTATACCGGAACCGCCGGTGCGACCAAGCATCACATAGACGGCCCTATGTTCATTCCGGCTGCCCTCGCCGTGCCCCTCGAACTAGACTCGCCCCCGTGAAGCCGACGGATCCGGCGAGCCGCAGCGTCACCGGCCCTGCGCTGAACGCGCATGGCGCCCGGCTCAACCGGCGCGGCCTGGAGACGCGCGCCCGGGTGATCGGGACCGCGATCGGCATGCTCGCCGACGGCGAGCACGGTGGCGAGGTCAGCGCCAACCTCGTCGCCAAACGCGCCGGCGTCACCTGGGGCACGCTCCAGCACCAGTTCGGCGACGTCGACGGGCTCTGGGCCGCCGTCCTGGAAGAGCTGGGCAGCCGCGGCGACATGCTGCCCTGGCAGGACATCGACGACGGGTCGGTCGCCGAGCGGATGAGCCGGATCGTCGACGCCCTCTGGTCGGGCCTCGACTCGACCCCGGGCCGGGCGGTGGCGGCGCTGCGGAGCCTGCTGCTCCGCAGCACGGCCGAGTTCACCGAGACCTACCCCCGAACGGCCGAACAGCTCAACCGCTGGGACCGCCGCTGGCGGCGCGCCTACGCGCGGGCGTTCCGCGGGCTCGTCGTCGACGCCTACCGGCTGGAGCGCGTGCGCCACCTCCTGCCCGCCGCCGTCCACGGCCTCTACCTGGAACAGCACCTGAGCACCTACACCGACATCGACGACGCCCGCGCCGTCCTGGCCGAATCGATCGCCGGCTACCTCAACCACCGCGACTGAGAACGCGAGACGACAGGGAGACCGACCGGGCGGACGGCCGGCTGCGAGCACGCCCCGGTGCTGGGCTGTCCCAAATCGGTCTAGTGCGTGGGCACTAGGGGGCGTGGCTGGTCCGGGCACACCAGGTGAGGAGGATGCCGGGCGGGATGCCGCACAGGGAGTGTTGGGGGCGCGTGAGTTTCGCCTGGAGTGATCAGCAAGTGGCGCAGCTCGTCGTCATCGCCTACCGGACGGGCCTGGTCCGCGCCGCCCCCGACACCGTAGCCCGGCCTTCGGGGGGCGAGTGAAATCGGCTGGGACGGCAATACCGGAGGGCACGTCCCCCCGGAGGTGCGCATGGTCTGGCTCGGACTCGTTCTCGTCGTCGCGGGTGCCGTCCCGGCTCTCGCGGTGGACGGTGACCTGGGCGGTGTCGACGTCACGGTGGCGGGGGCCGCCGTCATGGCCGTTGGTGCGGTTCTGCTGGTCGCGGGCATCCTGCGGTTGCGCGGGCGCCGCCGTGGCGGGCTGTCCGGCACGGCCGCGCAGGCCTATTACCGGACCTCCACCGGCAAGGTCGTCGCGATGGTGATCGCGGTGGTCTACATCGTCTCTCCGGTCGACCTGATCCCGGACGTCTTCCTGCCGTTCGGGATCGTCGACGACGCCACCGCCTTGACCTGGCTGCTGTTCGCGCTCGGCCAGGAGTACACGCGGCGGTCCCGCGCGGACCGCCGCGTGCCCTGATGCTCAGGCGAAGGCCCAGGCGAAGACGTGCAGAGATCCCCCCTTCTCGGGGACGTGCAGGGTGAAGGCCTTCACCTGCTTGGCCGGGTCGAGGGTGATCGGGGTGGTGCCGAAGACGTAGACGTTCAGCTTGTCCGGCGTCCCGTCATCGCCGTTGCGGTAGGGGGTTCTGGCGACGATCTCGTTGCCGAAGCGCGGGGGATACGCGGCGGCGCCCAGGAACGCGAGCTTGCCCGTCTTGGGGGCGTCCGGCAGTTCGACTGTCTGGCCCTGGGCCTGCACGTTGTCCATCTGGCCGGGCTTGCGCGACGGCCAGCCGAACGTGAAGCCGTTCCACGACACCTGCTTGCCGGGGGTCAGCCCGGCCGCGGCGAGTGCCTGGGACGAGTACGACCAGCCGCCGCCGTCGAAGTTGGCCGTGCCGGGACCGTCGTCGTCGGAGATGCCGGCGTTGTTCTGGTACCACTCGATCGTTCCCTTGCGGGCCACGTTGATGGTCAGGCCCGCGTCGCCGGGGCCGGGTATGGCGATCGGCACCGAGTGGTAGTCGATCTTCGCGTCGGCGTCCACCGAGACCGTGATCTTCTGGTCGGCGTGGCCGGACGCCGGAACGTCCAGCGTGCCGGACGACGGCGTCAGCGTCACGCCGGCGGGCGGCGCGGCCTTCCACTCGACGGTGCCTCCCGAGGACAGGGCCTGCACGCGCAGCGTCGCGGTGGTGCTGCCGCCGGGCTCTACTGGGACGAGCCCCGGGTCGACGGCCGTGACATAGCTCTTACTGCCCTCGGTGAACGACGGCGGCGCGTCCGACTCGGCCGACCCGAACGCCTTGTTCGGCGACGTGCCGAGGGTGAAGTCGAGCGTCCCGCCCGATCGTGCGAACGACTCGGGCAGCCACGCCTTAGAGGTGGCCTTCCCGTTCACCTTGAGGGTCTGGACGTAGCGGGACGACTCCGCGCCGGGCGCCTTGATCGTCACCTTCTGGCCGGAGGAGCGCCGCACCTCGATCTTGGAGAAGGCGGGCCCGTTCACCATCAGTTCCGCCCGGCCCGGGATCGCCGGGTACAGGCCCAGCGACGCCCACACGTACCAGGCGGACATCGTTCCGAGGTCGTCGTTGCCGACCAGGCCGCCGGGGGTCGGCTTGAACAGTTCGGCCCGCGCCCGGTACACGACGTCCTGCGTGCGGTACGGGCGGCCGGCCCACGCGTACAGCCACGGCGACTGGAGCGAGGGCTCGTTGCCGAGGTAGGCGAGCGGCTTGTGCGGGCCCGCGTTGAGCTCGGCGAAGAACGCGTCGAGCCGCTCGGCGGCCGCGTCGCGCCCGCCCATCGCGGTGAACAGGCTCTGCACGTCCGCGTAGGTCATCCAGTGGTACTGGGCGCCGTTGCCCTCCACGTACCAGTTGGAGTCCGCCGGGTCGAACGGGCTGAGGAACGAGCGGTCGGCGAACCGCGGCTGGATCCAGCCGCTGAGCGGGTTGTAGAGGTTCTGCCAGCCGTGCGAGCGCGCCATGAACGTCTTCGCCGTCGCGGCGTCGCCGAGCCGATCCGCCATCTGCGCGATGCCGAAGTCGGCCAGGTCGTACTCCATGGTCGTGGCGGGATCGCCCGGCACGTAGCCGAGCTTGAGGTAGGACGCGTTGCCGGGCCGCTCGGTGTATCCGGACTTGGGCCCGATCCGCTCCGCCCCGGCCACCATCGCGGCGAGGGCGGCCTCGGCGTCGAAGTCGCGCCCGCCGAACGCGTAGACGCTCGCGATCATCGAGTGGTAGGGGTCTCCGTTCATGACGCCGGTGATGGTGTTCTGGTGCGACCAGCGGTCCCAGACGTCCCCGATGACGTGGGCGTTCTCGTACAGCGACTGCGCGATGTCGCTCGCCACGTCCGGCGCCAGGAACGCCAGGAGCTGAATCTCGCTGCGGTAGACGTCCCAGCCGGAGAACGTCGCGTAGTGGTGATGGCCCTTGGCGACCTTGTGGGTGCGGTAGTCGAACCCGGTGTAGGTGCCGTCCACGTCGTCGAACACGTACGGCTGGAGGAGTGCGTGGTAGAGCGCGGTGTAGAAGGTGCGGCGCGTGTCGGGCGTCCCGCCCTCGACCTTGATCTGCCCGAGGCGGCGCTGCCAGGTGGCGCGCGTGGCGGCGCGCACCTGGTCGAACGACTTGCGGCCGATCTCCGTCCTGAGGTTCTTCTTCGCGCCGTCGATGCTCACGTACGACAGGCCCGCGCGCATCTGGACGGGCTTGTCGCCGGCGAACTGGAGGTACACGCCGGAGCCGGGGCCCTTGACGTTCACATCGCCGGCGAAGGTACGCGGGGACGGGACGAGGGGGCGCTCGCCCTGGGTGTTGTTGATCCGGCCGACCGTCTTGCGCGGCGTCTGCGGGACGTCGGCGGGCGACTTACCCCGCACCCGCTCGGTGCCCGGCTGGACCGAGTCGTTCTTCCAGGTCCCGGACGCGGTGATCGGGCGGTCGAAGGTGGCGTGGAAGTAGACGTAGTACGGGTTCTCCGTCCCGCAGAACCCGCCCGTCCTGGCCCAGCCCGAGACCGTGTTGCCGCTGATGGTCGCCTCGGCGTCGTCGACGCCGTTGATGGAGCCGGTGACGTTCAGCAGCAGGGTGCCCGGCTTTCCCGCCGGGAAGGTGAAGCGGCCGACGCCCGCCCGCGTCGAGGCGGTCAGCTCGGTCTTGACGCCCGAGTCGGCGGTGAGGGCGTAGTAGCCGGGGCTCGCCTCCTCGTTCTCGTGCTCGAAGGTCTGGACGTAGTCCGACCCGTGGGTGGCGGGGGACGCGCCGATCGTCCCGGAGACCGGGACGACGGGGAAGTCCTGCGCGCCGGTGCAGCCGGGACCCGAGATGTGGGTCATCGAGAACCCGCGCAGCCGGTCGTCCTCGTACTTGTAGCCGCCCCCGGACGTGCGGACGGTGTCGGGACTCCACTGCATCATCCCGAACGGGGCCACGGCGCCGGGGAAGTTCATCCCGGCCCCGCCGCCGTGGCCGAAGTCGGGGCCGCCGTCCTCGGTGCCGACGAACGGGTTGACGTAGGAGGCGAGGTCGGGGGCGGCCGTCGCCGCGGGGGCGGGGACCGCGGCGGAGGCGAGGGGGAGCAGGAAGACGGCGAAGCCGCTCGTCAGCCGGCGTCTGAGCATGAGTGTCTCCTCATCGCGGACGCATGACAACGTTGTCAAGTTGATGTTGATCTCCTGACACGGGCCCGTCAATGGCCGGATCCGGTCAGGCCGGAACTTCGCCGGTCATGGTGACATCGTTGTCATGGCGAACAGGGGGACGCCGCGCCCGACGATGCGCGACGTGGCCGCGGCGGCGGGGGTCAGCTTCAAGACGGTGTCGCGCGTGGTGAACAACGAGCCCGGCGTCCGCCCGGAGACCGAGGAGGCGGTCCGCGCCGCCATCGCGCTCCTCGGCTTCCACCGCAACGACCTGGCGCGCACCCTGCGCGGCGGCCCGACCGGCACCATCGGCGTGATCATCCAGGACGTGGCCAACCCCTTCTACTCGCTGGTGGCGCGCGGTGTGGAGGACGTCGCCCGCGAGGCCGGACGGCTGATGATCCTCGGCAGCTCCGGGGACGACTACCTGCACGAGCACGTGTACCGGCGGGAGCGCGAGCTCACCGCGTCCCTCTGCGAGCGCCGGGTGGACGGCCTGCTGATCGTCTCGTCGGGCGCCGCCGACCGCCGGCTCGCCGAGTACGGCACGCCGGTGGTCTACATCGACCAGCCGGGCCCGCTCGACGCCGACACCGTCCTCGCCGACAACGCGGGCGGAGCGCGGGCCGCCGTCCGGCACCTGCTCGCGCACGGCCACCGCCGGATCGCGTGCCTGCTCGACCGGAAGGAGGTCTTCACCGCCCGCGAGCGCCACCGCGGCTACCTCGCCGCCCTCGCCGAGCAGGGCATCGCGGAAGACCCGGCCATCGCCCGCATGATGGTCCAGGACGCGGCGAGCGCCGAGCGGACGGTGGCCGAACTGCTCGCGCTGCCCGACCCGCCGACCGCCGTCCTCACCGGCAACAACCTGCTGACGGCCGGCGCGCTGCGGGCGATCCGGGCGGCGGTCGCGCCGGTCGCGCTGGTCGGATTCGACGACTTCGAGCTGGCCGACCTGCTGTCGGTCACGGTCGTCGCGCACGACCCCGCCACGATGGGCCGCCGCGCCGCCGAACTGCTGGAGCGCCGCATCGGCGGGCATGCGGGCCCGCCCGAACACGTCCTGCTCCCCACCCGCCTGGTGGAACGAGGCTCAGGAGAGATCGCCCCGCCGCGCTAGAAGCCCCAGCCGGAATCGTAAAAAATCTACAACGTAAAGGTGCGCGGCCGTCGCGTCGTTTAGCCTGGCCGCCCTGTGATTCCGCGTCGCATACCGGTGCCGCGTCTCCGACCGGCCACGCTGTGCTCGGTGGGGCGCGACCACCGGGGGCTGGCGCTTATACACATCTGACGCTGCCGACGAAGAGGAGAGTGTTATACACGTGTGGCGGACTACCCGTAACAGAAACACAA
>NZ_JABXFD010000070.1 GCF_013372625.1 Actinomadura sp. BRA 177 | reverse complement strand
CAGAGGTGAATACGAGACAGGCTGCGCGCTCGCCTGGGCGATCGGCGCAGCCGCGCCGCGCCGATCGCCCAGGAGAGCGCGCAGCGGGCGCCCGCGGAGTCGTCCACCCCCACCACCACGCGGGGGCCGCCCTCCGGTCTCGCGATCACGATCCCTCCTGTGCCGCCGGGTGCCAGGTAGTTTAGGCATACCCGTTCGGCGGGGGGAGTGCCACGTTTGGGAAAGACCGGTTTGCGATAAGGGCGTGGCCCCTGGACCGGCCGCCGCCGCGCGCGGCACACTTCGGGTATGGGCACACCGCACGAGACCGACCCGTCCTGCGCCGTCGCGCACGGCGACGCCCCGCCCGAGGCGGCGGAGCGCACGCTGGTCGCGGTGTTCGCCGGCGCGGTCGCCGACCACCTGCTGCGCTACGGCGCCGACCTCGGCTACCGGACGTTCCTCGTCGACCCCGACAAGGACCGCGACGGGACGACCGACCTCCCGGCCCTGGACGGCACCGCCGACGTCATCGTCACCGACCACCACCGCCCCGAGCTCGGAGCCGTCCTGCGCGACGTGCTGACCCAGCCCGTCCGCTGGGTCGGCGTCATGGGCAACCCGCGGCACCCCGCCCCGCACATCCCGGCGCTCACCGAACTCGGCGTCCCCGCGAGCGACATCGCGCGGGTGCACCGCCCCATCGGCCTGAACATCGGCTCCAAGTCCCCGGCGGAGATCGCCATCGCCACCCTCGCCGGGCTGATCGCCGACCGCAACGGCCGCCCGGGCGGCTTCGAGTTCTGATGCGGGCGGTCGCCTACGACGCCTTCGCGGCGCCGCCGTCCGTCCGCGACCTGCCCGACCCGCGCGTTCCGGCGGGCGGCGCGGTGATCCGCGTGGAGGCCACCGGCGTCTGCCGCAGCGACTGGCACGGCTGGCAGGGCCACGACCCCGATATACGCGCGTTCCCGCACGTCCCCGGCCACGAACTGGCCGGCACGATCGAGGAGACCGGCGCCGGCGTCACCCGGCACCGCCCCGGCGACCGCGTCACGGTCCCGTTCGTCTGCGCCTGCGGCCGCTGCCCGTCGTGCGCCGCCGGGGACCAGCAGGTGTGCGAGGCCCAGACCCAGCCGGGCTTCACCCACTGGGGCTCGTTCGCCCAGTACGTCGCGATCGAGAACGCCGACGTCAACCTGATCGGCCTCCCGGACGAGATGTCGTACACGACCGCCGCCGGGCTCGGCTGCCGGTTCGCCACCGCGTACCGGGCCGTGACGGCCCGGGGCGGCGTCACCG
>NZ_JABXFD010000061.1 GCF_013372625.1 Actinomadura sp. BRA 177 | reverse complement strand
GAGATGTGTATAAGGGCCGGCGGGGACGGCCTCCAGTGCGGCGGCGCCCTCGGCCTGCAGCGTCTCGCCCGCCGGGGTGAGCGTCACCCGGCGGCTGCTGCGCTCCAGCAGCGTCACGCCCAGGCGCCGCTCCAGCCGGCCGATCGCCCGCGACAGCGGCGGCTGGGCGATGCCGAGGCTCTCGGCGGCGCGGCCGAAGTGCAGCTCCCGTGCGACCGCCAGGAAGTAGGTGAGCTCACGCGTTTCCACCACGTCCATACCTCCAGGGTATTGATGGCGGCGCGATCGGTGTTGGAGCCGGCGCCACCCCCGGTGGTGGAGTGGAGACATGGACGACACCACCAAGACCGCCCTGGTGACCGGGGCGAACAAGGGCATCGGATACGCGATCGCGCAGGGCCTGGCCGAACGCGGCATGACCGTCCTGATCGGCGCCCGCGACCCCGGCCTGGGCGAGAAGGCCGCCGCGTCGCTGCGCGACGTCGGCCACGACGCCCGCGCGGTGACCCTGGACGTCACCGACCCGGCGTCGGTGACGGCCGCCGCGCAGCAGGTCACCGAGCAGACGGGCCGCCTGGACGTGCTGGTCAACAACGCCGGCATCTCCGGCGGCCCGGTCAACCCGCCTGACGAGGCCGACCTCGACGTCGTGCGGCGCGTGTTCGACACCAACCTGTTCGGCGTCATCCGGGTGACCAACGCGATGCTGCCGCTGCTGCGCCAGGCGCCGGCGGGGCGGATCGTCAACATCTCCAGCGGCACCTCCTCGATGGCCGCGATGACCGATCCCGGCCACTACTTCTGGAACACCGCCGCCTCCGCCGCCTACCCGGCGTCCAAGGCGGCGCTGAACATGCTGACGATCCAGTACGCCAAGCAGCTGCGCGACACCCCGATCCTGGTCAACGCGGCCGCGCCGGGCGCGTGCGCCACCGACTTCACCGCCGAGTTCACCCGCGTCACCGGCCGGACCACCGACCGGACCGCCGAGCAGGGCGCCGCCATAGCGATCCGCCTCGCCACCCTCGACGAGAGCGGCCCGACCGGCGGCTTCTTCGACGACGACGGCCCCGTCCCCTGGTGAGGGGTCACCAGGGCGAGAGGACGAGGGCCTGGACGGCAAGGGCGGTCACGGCCTGCGCGGCGAGCCATGCCCGGGCCGGGGGCTGGTGCAGCGCGGCGGCGGCCACCGCCCAGGCGGCGAACGGCACCCAGATCCGCTCGACCTCGCCGCGCGTCACCCCGGACACGTCCAGGACCAGCACCCCGGCGAGCGCGGCGCACGCGAGCACCGCCACCGGCGAGGCGGCCGCGCCGGGCGCGGGCGAGCGCGGCGGGC
>NZ_JABXFD010000192.1 GCF_013372625.1 Actinomadura sp. BRA 177 | reverse complement strand
CCCCGGCGCCCCGATGGGCCCCGCCATGCCGCCGCCGAAGCGCGGCGGAGGCGGCGGGCTCGTCATCGGGCTGATCGGCGGCGGCCTCGTCTTCCTCATCATCGTCGCGGTCGTCGTGTACGCGGTGACCGCGAACAGCGGCAAGACGCCCGAGGAGAAGCTGACCGCCGCGGCCACGAGCATGTCCGCGGCCCGCGCCGTGGAGCTGAAGGGCACCTTCGGCGGCGCCGAGACGCTGCGCGGCGAGCTGAACGTCACCAAGGGCGGCCGCGCGATGGGGCCCGTCACCTGGGGCGGCGACCGGGTCACCGTGCTGTCGGCCGACGGCAAGCTGTTCGTGAAGGCCGACAAGTCGTACTGGGAGAAGGAGATCTCGGCCGACGACCCGTACTACCTCAAGTCCGGCGAGCAGTGGGGCCGGCTGGACGACGACGAGCTCAGCTTCGACTTCAAGCGGCAGCTGTCCCCGTCGGCGCTCGCGTCCAAGATCCGCTCGGCCCGGACGGCGAAGGTCAAGCCGATCGAGACCACGTGGCAGGGCAAGAAGGCCCTCAAGTTCAGCACCTTCTCGTCCACCCTCTACATCACCGACGAGGACGACGCGGAGCTGATCCGCTACGAGGCGACCACGCCGCGCGTCACCCTGGACGTCACCCCGAAGGACTCCGGTGATTCCTCGTCCCTCATCTCGGACATGCGCACGAGCATGGGCGAGCTGAAGAACTCCTTCAACGGCTCGGCCCGCCCGTCGGTCTCCGAGTGGAAGAAGGGCGGCTGCAACGGCGACTCCGGCTGCACGGTCCAGGCCAAGATCCGGCCGCCGTTCAGCGTGGACAAGCCCGTCACGGTCGAGGTGCGGTTCCGGCTCACCGCCGGCACGCTGACCGGCAAGGACCTCGGCGACTGCACGACGCAGATCACCCTCAGCAGCTCCACCCCGCAGTGGGCGAGCTGCCGGGTCAGCACCAGCGCGTGGAAGAGCTGGGCGAAGAAGACCGGCGGCACGTTCTACAAGCACGCCGACTACAAGGTGATCGGCGCCACGTCCGCGGAGGTGCAGGCCCTGCAGAACGGCCTGGAGAGCGAGTAAGGCCGCAGGTGAGGCGCCCGGTGCCCGGCACCGCGCGCCGCCCCTCGGCCGCCTGGGTGCCCGGTGGCGCTCCTCCCCGTCCGGGGAAAGCGCCGTCGGGCACCCTTATGCTCTGTGGAGACGCCCTCCAGGGCCCCGGCGGCCGCCCTCCACCCCCCGGATCCGGTCCCGAGCCTCGCCGGCACCCTCTGGGGACGCCTCCCGATCCCTTGCTTTGTGCCTGACGGTCGGGCCGAACCCGGGCCCCGGAAGTGAGAATCATAGAGTGAGCCCCAGTGAGCGCTGAAC
>NZ_JABXFD010000556.1 GCF_013372625.1 Actinomadura sp. BRA 177 | reverse complement strand
GCACCGGCAGGTGACCGCGGCCGGCCCCGGCGGCGTGGGCAAGACGCGGCCCGCGCCGGCGGTGCGGCGGCTCGCGGCGGCCCGACCGGCGAGCGCCCGCCGGTCCGGGACGTCCAGCTTCCGCAGCAGCGCGGAGACGTGGCTCTCGGCGGTGCGGACGGAGATGAACAGCCGGGCCGCGATCTCGGCGTTGCTGAGATGGTCGCCGACCAGCTCCAGCACCTCGGCTTCCCGGGGCGAAATATCCACTGTCACGGCCACTGTCCCATTCTGTCGTACGCCCGCCGCATCGCGTTCCGTGCCCGCCGTCCGTAGCCGGTTCCGTAGTCGGTACGGATGCGGCCGGGGTGGGCCAGGAACGAGGCTATGAGCAGTTGGAACGACGGCCCACGAATCCAGGAGTGACCATGAGCGACTCCCCCGTCCAGGGGATCAGGACCGTGCTGCATCCCGTGCGCGACCTGGCGAAGGCCAAGGCGGTGTACGCCGCCCTCCTCGGCGAGGCGCCGCAGACCGACTCGTCCTACTACGTCGGTTTCGACGTCGGCGGCCAGCACATCGGGCTCGTCCCGGACGGCGGACCGCAGGGCATGACCTCGCCGGTGGCCTACTGGCACGTCCCGGACATCGAGGCGAAGCTCGCCGCGCTGACCGCCGCCGGCGCGTCCGTCAAGGAGGCCGCGCACGACGTCGGCGGCGGACGCCTGGTCGCCGCCGTCACCGACCCGGACGGCAACGTCCTCGGGCTGATCCAGGACCGCTGAGCACCACCGCCACCGCCACCAGACCAGAGAGCAGGCACCATGATCTCCTTCGAATCCGTCACCCTGGAAGTCTCCGACGCCGCGTCCGCGCAGGCCTTCTACGCGGCCTTCGGCCTCGCCCCCTACGTGAACGTCCGCGCCTCGGACGAGCCGACCACCGGCTTCCGCGGCTTCGCGCTGTCGCTCGTCGCGTCCCAGCCCGGCAACGTCGACGCCCTCGTCGCCGTCGCCGTCGACGCCGGCGCCACGGTGCTGAAGCCCGCCGCGAAGTCGTTCTGGGGCTACGGCGGCTTCGTCCAGGCCCCGGACGGGACGATCTTCAAGATCGCGTGCTCGAAGAAGAAGGACTCCGCGCCCGCCGCCGCCGAGTTCGACCAGGTCGCGCTGCTGCTGGGAGTCGCGGACGTGAAGGCGAGCAAGCGGTTCTACGTCGACCGCGGCCTGGCCGTCGGCAAGAGCTTCGGCGGCAAGTACGCCGAGTTCGACACCCCGTCGTCGCCGGTCACGCTGGCGCTCTACCCGCGCCGCGCCCTCGCCAAGGACACCGGCGTCCCCGAGGAGGGCACCGGCTCGCACCGGCTCGTGCTGGCCGGCGGCGGCGAGCCCTTCACCGACCCGGACGGGTACACGTGGGAGTCCGCACCCGCCCGCAGCCTGACTTGATCGCGCACGGGCCGGCCTGGGATTCCGCGTCACACCCGGGCCGGCTCGGGCATGTGCGCCCGCTTCGGCAGCAGCAGCGGGGTCGCGAGCAGGAGGACGCCGGAGACGGTGATCGCGGTGAGCGGGCCGGTGAGCGTCGCGAGCACGCCCCAGACCAGCATGAAGGCGGCCTGCGCGAGCCTGCTGCTGATACTCCACGCGCTGAGGACCTGCGCGACATGCCCGGCGGGCGCGCGTTGCAGGCGCTCGGTCGCGCTGATCGGATTGAAGACGCCCACGCTGACGATCAGCAGGGTCTCGACGGCGATCACCGTGAGGAGCCC
The DNA here is from genome assembly GCF_013372625.1 of Actinomadura sp. BRA 177. Lineage (GTDB taxonomy): Bacteria > Actinomycetota > Actinomycetes > Streptosporangiales > Streptosporangiaceae > Spirillospora. The sequence continues at coordinate 15,060 of NZ_JABXFD010000556.1, read as the reverse complement.
GGGGACGCCGGGCCGGGTGAGCGCGAGCCCGAGCGGGAAGACCGAGCGCAGCCAGCCGGAGACGATCATGACGCGGTACCGGCCGTGGCGGGTGACGAGGCGCGCGGAGAGGCGGGCGCCGGCGAAGCCGCCGAGCGCCGGGACGCCGAAGGCGAGACCGTACTGCCAGGCGGAGAAGCCGTACCGGCCGAGCAGCAGGACGGCCATCAGCGGGCCGGTGGCCATGATCAGGCCGTTGACCGTCATGGCGTTGAGGAACAGGCTGCGCAGGACGCGGTCCTGGAAGATGGATCGCCAGCCGGTCAGCAGGTCGGTGGCGCGCCATCGCGTGACCGCGTCCCGCGGCGCCGCCGCGTCGCCGCCGCGGATGCGGAGGACGCCGAATGCGGAGAGCAGGTAGCTGAAGGCGTCGGCGGCGACGGTGACGACCGGGCCGAGCAGGCCGATGAGCGCTCCGCCGAGCGGTGGGCCAGCCGCGATCGCCACCCAGGTCGTCCCCTCGAACCTCCCATTCGCGGCGATGAGGTGGCGCGCGTCGACGAGGTGCTTCAGGTACGCGCCGGACGCGGCGGTGAACGCGATGCCCGCCGTTCCGGAGATGACCGAGACCGCCAGCAGCTGGCCGTACGAGAGCAGGCCCAGGAGGTAGGCGATCGGGACGCTCGCCATGGCCAGGAAGCGGATCAGATCCATCGCGATCATCACGGGGCGCTTGGCCCGGTGCTCGGTCCACGGCCCGAGCGGGACCGCGACGATCGCGGCGACGGCGAGGCCGGCGGCCTCCAGGAGCGAGACGGCGAAGGCCGGCGCGTCCAGCACCCGGACCGCGATGAGCGGGAATGCCCCGAAGGCGATCCACGTCCCGTAGGTGCTGACGGCGTAGGCCGACCACAGCCACCCGAAGTCGGACCCCAATCTGACGCGCACGCGACTCCTAGCGACAACCAGCGGTTTGGACGCTCGGATCACATCAGTCGCGGGAAAGCACGATCAAACAACCGATCCTCGGCGAGCCACAACGATCAGTTGTGCGCACCTAAGGTGACGCGATGGACACCGAGGCAGTGCGATCATTCGTCCGGGCGGCCGAGCTCGGGCAGTTGCAACATGCGGCCGACGAGCTGGGCGTGACGCAGCAGGCGGTCTCCAAGCGGATCGCCGCCCTGGAGCGCGCACTGGACGTCCGCCTGTTCACCCGGACCGCCCGAGGGGTTGAGCTGACCCTCGACGGCCAGGCGTTCCTCCCCCACGCGCGGAACATCGTCGCGAGTGCCGACCGCGCCGTCACCGCGGTCAGGCCGGGCTCCCGGGCCCTGCGGATCGACGTTCTCGGCCTGCGAAGCGCGCAGGCCGTCGTCCTGCACGAGTACTGGCGGTCGCATCCGGGCATCGACCTCGACGTGGTCACCCTCAGGGTCAACGACCCGCGCGTGGCGGTCGCCGCCATCGAGGCAGGCGATATCGACGCCACGTTCCGTACCGTCACCGACCCGGCCGCACTGCCGTCCGATCTTCGGATGATCCGCGCGTTCGACTCACCGCTGGAACTTCTCGTCGGCCCGAGACACCCGCTCGCCTCCGCGCGGCAACTGACGCCACCACAGCTGCGCAAGCACCGCATATGGGTGCCCGGCATCGCGCCCCAAAGCGAGTGGGCGGAGTTCTACGACGAACTCGCCACCGCCTTCGACCTGCGCATCGACGCGGCGGGCCCGCACTTCGGGGACGAGGTCCTCCTCGACACCCTCGCGGACTCCGCGAACGTGGCCACCCTCGTCGGCGCACGCGACCGGTACATCTGGCCGGCGAACAAGGTCGCCGCGGTCGACCTGCGCGGCCACGGTGAGTCCAGCATCGGCTGGCCCGAATGGAGCCGCACTGCCGTCGCTGGCGACCTGCTCGCCCTGATCCGCCACCTGGGCGGCCCTGCCGTCCTCGTCGGTCACTCGTTCGCCGGCGGCGCCGCCACGATCGCCACGGCGCAGGAGCCTTCGCTGGTCACGGCGGTCGTCGAACTGGGTCCGTTCACCCGTAAGCAGTCGGTCCGCCTCGGCGACCTGAAGGTGAAGCGCTACCGGCAGGGCATGCTGCGCCTGCTCGGCACGGCGATGTTCGGCAGCGTGCGGCTTTGGCGCTCCTACCTCGACGTGGCCTACCCCGGCACGAAGCCCGCCCACTGGGACGAACGGCTCGCCCGCATCGACTCCCTGATGCGCGAGCCGGGCCGTATGAAGGCCATGCAGGCCATGGGCCGCAGCGCACCGACCGACGCCGGCGAGCAACTCGGCAACGTCCGCTCCCCGGTCCTGGTGGTGATGGGCACGCTCGACCCCGACTGGGCCGACCCGCACGCCGAGGGTTCGGCGATCGTGGACGCCCTGCCGTCCGGCCTCGGCCGCCTGGAGATGATCGAGGGCGCCGGGCACTACCCGCACGACCAGTTCCCCGACCAGGTGGTCTCGCTCGTCCTCGCCTTCCTCCGCTCGGACGCCGCCCGTGCCTAGGGCCGGTCTGGACCCGGCGTCCGTGGTCGCGGCCGGCGCCGCCCTCGCCGACGAGGTGGGCCTCGCCAAACTGACCATGGGACTGCTCGCCGAACGGGTGGGCGTGCGCACCCCGTCCCTCTACAAACACGTGGGCGGCCAGGACGACCTCAACCGGCGCATCGCGGTCCTGGCGTTGAACGAGGCGGCCGACGCGGTCGGTGGCGCGATCCAGGGCTACGCGGGCCGCGACGCCCTGGCCGCCGCCGCCCGCGCCTTCCGCGCCTTCGTCCTGCAACACCCCGGCCGCTACGCCGCGACGATAGGCGTGGAACCGTCCGGCCCGGACGACCCGCTCGCCGTCGCGAGCCTGCGCCTGCTCGACGCGTTCACCGCCGTCCTGCACGGCTACGAGATCAAAGAATCCGACGTGAACCACGCCCTGCGCATGCTCCGCAGCCTCTGCCACGGCTTCGCCACATTGCAGGCCGCCAACGGCTTCCAGTGGAGCACCGACATCGACGAAAGCTTCGAGTGGCTGATCACCTTCGCCGACCGCGGCCTACGCACCCTCTAGCGACCGGACCGCTCAGCGAGCCAGTCCCGCGCGAAGGGCCTCCGAAAGCTCCGCCGGCCGACCGGTCGCAACGGCGTCCTACTCCCGAACCTGCCCCATCCCTTTCCTCGCCTCAGCGGGTCGGTCGTAGGTGAGGAATGCGGCGCCGCTGCCGAGCACGGTGTGGTCGGTCAGTTCCCAGGTGCGCGGGTCGAAGGCGGCCGTGTGGGAGAACAGCGGGATTCCGGTGCCGGTGGTCAGCGAGCCCACCTTGAGGATGAGCCGGTCGATCTCGCCGTACAGGGCGCCGGCGAGTTCGCCGCCGCCGATCAGCCAGATGTCCTTGCCGTCCTGGCGCTTGAGCTCGCGGACCTTCTCGGCGGGGTCGGTGGCGACGAGTTCGACGGCGGGGTCGGGACTTTTGGCGAGGGTCCGGGAGAAGACCAGGTGCCGCAGGTGCGGGTAGGCGTCGGTGATCCCGGCCTTCAGCCCGATCTCGTAGCTGCGGCGCCCTTCCAGGACGGTGTCGAAGCGGGTGCCCTCGGCGGTGACCGACAGCGCCGTCCGCGCCGGTCCGGGGAGGGTCTCGGGGTAGTTGGCCACCAGGTGCTCGATGTAGTCGGCGGAAATGGGCCAGAAGCCGTCGGGGCCGGTGGGGTCGGCGCCGTCCGGGCCGACGATGAAGCCGTCGAGGGTGGTGGCGATGTAGTACTGCACTTGCAGTGGTGTCAATCGTCCTTCGTGGAGGCCTCCATGCGGCAGAACCCGACCCGGCGCACCGCGCTCCTCGACGCCGCCATCGACGTCCTGGCCCGGGAGGGCTCGCGCGGCCTGACGCTGCGCGCGATCGATAAGCAGGCGGGCGTGCCCACCGGCACCGCCTCCAACTACTTCGCCAACCGGGACGAACTGCTCTCCCAGGTGATGCGCCGCACCCGCGAGCGCCTCACCCCCGATCCCGAGGCGCTCGCCGAGACCATGAAGCAGGCGCCGTCGCACGCACTGGTCGCCGAGCTGATGCGCCAGCTGCTGGCCCGGATGCGCGGCGACCGCGCCGGCAACCTGGCCATGCTGGAACTGCGCCTGGAGGCCACCCGCCGCGCCGCCCTGAACGCCGAGCTCAGCGGCTTCCTCACCGAGGAGCACCGGGAAGTCGTCGACTACCACGTGAACGCGGACCTGCCCGGCGACCGCACCGGCGTCGCCCTGCTCTACCTCGCCATGTCCGGACTGATCATGGACGACCTCACCGCCCCCGCCCTCCTGGAGTCCTACTCGACCGACGACCTCATCGAGCGGATGGTGAACCGCCTCCTCCCCTGACCCCGCCGCCGGCGCTTCACTTCTCCTTGTAGGCCTCGTCCATCTGCTTCAGGACCTCGGCGGGGCCGGCCTTGCCGGCGAACATGTCCTGGACGCCGGTGAAGTGGGCCTGCTGCACCTTCGGGTTGGGCCAGAGCTGGTCCATGAACGGGACGGTCTTGCCGGCCTTCTGGAAATCGACCAGCGGCTGGAGAGTGGGGTCGAGCTTGAACTGGTCGTTGGGAATGGACGGCAGGTTCCCGGTGGCGTTCGCGTAGAGGTTCATGGCCTCCGGGGTGGCGAGGAAGTCGATGAACTTTCCGGCCAGGTCGGGGTTCTTGGCCTTGGCGTTCAGCGCGAAGGCGCCTCCGGCCGCGCCGGGCATGCGGGTCTGGCCCGGGTCGTCGGTCGCGGGGACGGGGAACAGCCCGAACTCGGTCCCCTGCGGGGCTTCGGACTTGACCTGGTTGAGGGTGGAGGTCACCTGGATCGCGGCGACCGCGTCGCCCTTGGCCAGTTGTGACACCGACGTCTCGAACGAGGTGCCGAGCGGGTCCTTGGAGAAGCAGCCGCGCTCGTCCATCTCCAGGTACTTGTCCAGGGCGGTCTTCCAGCCGGAGCCGGCGAAGGTGGCCGTCCCGTCCTTCATCCGCTGGTCGAAGTCGGGGTTGGACGCGTAGACGGTGGTCGGGACGAGGGCGTAGTCGACGAGCTGGGTGACCCAGTCGGTCTGGTTGCCGAGCGCGAAGGCGACCTTGCCCTTCGACTTGGCCGTGTCGCAGAACGCCAGCAGGTCGCTCCAGGTCTTCGGCGGCTCGGCGCCCACCTCCTGCATGGCCTTGGCGTTGTAGAGGCCGCCGATGCCGACGAACGTGAGCGGCACGATGTAGGTCTTGCCGCCGACCTGGGTGACCGGCTTGATGCCGGACGGGATCTTCGACGTCCAGGAGCGTCCGGACAGGTCGGCGAGGTAGCCGGTGGGGGCGAGCACCTCGATGGCGCCGGGGTTGCCGTTGCCTGGCCAGGCGAAGAACACGTCGGGCGCCGTCCCCGAGGACAGCTGCGTGCGCAACGTCCTCTGGTACTGGTCGGTGTCGGAATAGGAGGTGGTGAACTCCACGCCGGGGTTCTTGGCCTTGAACGCCTTCAGCACGGCCTCGGTCCCGGCGCGGTCGGTGGCCACCGCGGCGACGCGCAGGGTGTCCGAGCCACCGGAGGCGCCGGTGCCGCTGCTGCACGCGCTGATGACGAGTGCGCCCGCGGCCAGGGTCGCGGTGAGCTGGTGGATGGGACGCATGGACTCCTCCTCGGAGGGGGTGGTCAGCGCCGTGGAGGCGCGGCGCTGAAGTGGTAGGTGCCGGAGGTCAGCCGCACGACGAGTTCCGCCGGACGGCTGTCGAGGACGGTGCTTCCGGGCAGGTCCGCTCCGCCTTCGCGGACGCCGGCCGGGTCGGCGGTGGGGATGTGCAGGGTGGCCTCGGCCCCCGGAGGCACCGTCACGTCGATAAGGAGTTCCTCGTGCAGCGACCAGCCGCAGGTGACCTGGCCCAGTGGGGTCTCCTGCCGGGCGCGGGCCCAGCTGAGCCGTCCGCCGACGGCCGGGCGAAGCAGCAGGTCGCGGAAGGCGGTGGAATCGGGCGCCTGGTCGATGCCGGCGACGCCGCCGTAGAGCCAGTCGCCGACCGAGCCGAGGCTGTAGTGGTTGAAGGAGTTCATGGCGGGCGACTGGAATCCGTGCTCCTCGGTCCAGCCGTCCCAGCGCTCCCAGATCGTGGTGGCGCCGTGCCGGATGGAGTGGCCCCAGGACGGATAGGTGTCCTGGTGCAGCAGCGCGTAGGCGAGGTCGGCCCGGCCGTGCTCGGCGAGGACGGGGCACAGCAGCGCCACGCCCGCGAAGCCGGTGGTGAGATGCCGGCCGCGGGCCTCGATGTCGGCGGCCAGGTGGCGGACGGCGGCGGGTACCAGCCGTTCGGGCAGCAACCCGAACGCCAGGGCGAGCAGGTAGCCGGTCTGGGTCCCCGCCTGCACCCGCCCATCGGACGGGTCCACGAACGCCGCCACGAACGCGTCCCGGATGGCAGCGTGCAGGGCCGTGTAGCGCTTGGCGTCGCCGTGCTCGCCCAGCACCTCGGCCGCCCGCGCGACGAGTTGCGCGCTGCGGGCGAAGTAGGCGGTGGCGAGCAGGTCGCGCGGAGTCTCGACGTCCACCTGGAGCCAGTCCCCGTAGTGGTTGCCGACGCGGTGCCGCCACACGAAGCCGGGGTTGTGGCGGTGGACGTGCTCTACCCATGCGGCCATGGCGGCGTACGAGTCCGTCAGGACGCGGCGGTCGCCGTAGGCGCGGTAGAGGTGCCAGGGGATGATGACGCCGCCGTCGCCCCACGCCGGCGCGCCCTCCCGTTCGACGCACAGCTTCGGTGCGACGTCGGGGAACGCGCCGTCCGCGTCCTGGCCGTCGACCACGTCGCGCATCCAGCGGGCGAAGAACGCCGACACATCGGCATTGCGGCAGGCGGTCGGCAGGAACACCTGCGCGTCGGCGAGCCAGCCGAGCCGCTCGTCGCGCTGCGGGCAGTCGGTGGGGATGGACACGAAGTTGCCCCGCTGGCTCCAGCGGATGTTGGCGTGCAGCCGGTTCACGGTCTCGTCCGAGCAGGCGAATTCGCCCGTCCAGGGCAGGTCGGTGTGCATGACCTGGCCGGTGACGTCCTCGGGGCGCAGTTCGCCGGGGTATCCGGTGATCTCGGCGTACCGGAATCCGTGGAAGGTGAAGCTCGGCTCGAACCACTCCACCGGGTCGCCAGCGGCGACGTACACGTCGGTGGCCTCGGCCGTCCGCAGGTTGGCCACGTACAGTTCCCCGTCGCTCAGCATCTCGGCGTGCCGCAACCGGATGCGATCGCCACGCTTCGCGTCCCGGACGGTCAGCTTCACCCGGCCCACCATGTTCTGGCCGAAGTCGACGATGAGGTGCCCGCCGGGGCGGCGCGTCACGGAACGGACGGGAAGCTCCTGCGTCACCCGCACGGGACGATCGGCGGCGCCGTGCAGCGTCCGGGTGGAACGGTCGAGTACCGCCGCATCGCGCCAATCGCCGTCGTCGTAGGCGGGGGTGTCCCACCCTGGAAGGGCGTCGCGGGCGTCGACGTACTCGCCCATGAGCAGGTCGGCGTATTTGATCGCGCCGGAGCATTCCCGCCAGCCCTCGCCGGTGCCGATCCAGCGTCGTGAGCCGTCGGCGAAATCCAGCAGGACCTGGACGATGGCCTGCGGCGCGTCACCGTAATGCAGTGCTTGACGGCGTGGGTCGAACCCGACGTATCCGCTCCACCAGCCGTCAGCGAGGACGACGCCCAGCACGTTCTCGCGCGCGCGCAGCAGATCGGTCACGTCGTAGGTCTGGTACAGCACCCGCCGGCGGTACTCGGTCCAGCCCGGCGCCAACTCGGCGTCCCCGACCCGGTCGCCGTTCAGCCTCAACTGGTAGACGCCGCGGGCGCTGGCGTAGACGCGGGCCCGAACTGGTCGGCGTCCGTCCAGGTCGAACGAATGCCGCAGGTGGGAGCACGGCTGCAGGAGTTTCGTGCGGTCGGTGCGGTCGCCGCCTGCGGGCGGGTCCGTCACGGGCGCCGCCTCTGCGTCCCGTCCGATCCACGACGCGCGCCATTCGTCGGGGCGCATCAGACCGGTCTCGAACCACGACCGCGCCCGGCCCGCACGCTCGCCTTCGCCGTCCCACACTTCGACGCGCCAGTGGTAGCGCGTGGACGGCTGCAGCGGCGGCCCGTCGAAGTCGACGAGCACACCGTCGGACGATTCGCGGCGACCGGTGTCCCAGAGCAGGCGGCGGTCGTCATCGAGGTCGTCGGGGTCGAGCGCCACCGTGAGGCGGTAGGCGGTCTGCGCGTCGCCCCTGCGGCCCGAGCGCAGCTTCCAGGAGAGCCGGGGGGACGGCTCGTCCAAGCCCAGCGGCGTCTCCAGGTGCTCGCAGGTGAGCCCGTACGGTTCCAAAGCGGCGGTCATCCTTTCAATCCTCCGGCGAAGCCCTTGATGATGTGGCGCTGCATGAGGAAATAGACGGTGAGGATCGGCAGCATCGCGATGACGAGCCCGGCGAACACCAGGTTCCATTGCGAGACGTACTGGCCGATGAATCCGAAAATGGCGACCGGAATCGTTTGCCTGTCGCTGCCGCTGAGATAGAGGAACGGCGTGAGGAAGTCGTTCCACACGAAGATCGCGTTCAGGATCACGACCGTTCCCGTGATGGGACGCAGCAGCGGGAAGATGACCCGCCAGAAGACCTGAATGGGCCTGGCGCCGTCGATGAGCGCCGCCTCCTCGTATTCGCGGGGGACGACCCGAAGGAAACCGAGATACAGGAAGGTCGCGAACGGCACCTGCAGACCGCTGTAGAACAGCACCAGTGACCACAGCGTGCCCAACAGGTGCAGATCCCGGATGGTCTGGTACAGCGGCAGCAGCGCCAACTGGAATGGCAGCAGCAGCCCGAGCATGATCAGCAGGAACGTCCACCGGGACCAGCGCGCCGTCACCCTGGCCAGCGGGTAGGCCGCCATCGCCGAGACGGCCACGATGATCGCCACACTGAGCACGGTGACCACCACGCTGTTGACGATCGCGCCCGCCAGGCCGGCGTCCCGCCAGGCGTCGGCGTAGTTGCGCAGCGTCGGCGAGGTCGTCGGCACGATGACGGACGTGCCGTCGCGCGGATCCCGCAACGACAGGTTGACCAGCACGTAGAGCGGGAACGCCACCACCGCCGTGACCGCGATCATCGCGATCTCGCGGAGCAGGGTGCCGGGACGGTAGCGGTTCACCGGGCCGCCCCCTCCTGCCGGCGCAGCAGCCGGTACTGGCCGCTGGAGATCACCGCGACGAAGACCGTCAGCACGATCGCCATGGCCACGCTGTAACCGAACTCGTTGAACTGGAAGGCGTTCTTGTAGATCAGCGTCGACAGCGTCTCGGTGGAGGTGCCGGGGCCGCCGCCCGTCAGCACCCAGACCTGGTCGAACAGCTTCAGCCCGCCGATGACCGACAGCATCAGGTTGATCGTCATGGCGGGCGCCAGTAGCGGCAGCACCACGTGCCGGAACCGCCGCCACCCGGTCGCACCGTTCACCGCGGCGGCCTCGTACACCTCCCGCGGGATCGCCTGCAGCCCCGCCAGGAAGATCACCATCGAGTAGCCGGCGAACTGCCAGACGATGACGCCGATCACGCTGCACAGCGCGAGGGTCGGATCGCCCAGCCAGTTCCGCTGCCACCCGTCCGGGCCGACCGCGGCGATCAGGCCGTTCAGCGCGCCCTCGGGCGCCAGCATGTACTTCCACAGCGCCGCGGTGACGACCGGCGTCAGCACCGCCGGGGCGAACAGCAGCACGCGCAGCACGTTGCGGCTCCTGATCCGGCTGTGCACACCGAGCGCGAACGCCAGCCCGACGGCGTTCTGGATCACCGTGACGGCGCCCGCGATGATGAGCGTCTGCCGCAGCCCCTGCCGCGCGACCGGGTCCGCCACCAGCTCGCGGAAGTTGTCCAACCCCACGAAATTGCTGACCGGGCCCAGCCCGTCCCAGTCGGTGAACGCGAACGCCGCCCCCTGGACGCTCGGAACCAGGACCACGAAGCCGTACAGCCCCAGCGCCGGAACCAGGAACCAGGCCGGTGCACGCCGCGGCCCGCCGAACCTTTGCGCCATCGGCGTCCTCCCTCATGGGTGCGGGGAACCAGGTGGCGGTCTAGGCACGGATCTTGAAGGACGGCGGCCCGTCCCGATAGCCCGATGCGGGCCTGCGGTAGCACGATGTTGGCTTTCCTGGTCCGGCGCTACAGTGCGCCCATGAACGCAGCGCCTGTTGAAACGCCTGTTCAGGAGGTCAAGGGCCTGGCGTACATCACCGACGGGTCACTCGCCTACGCCGGGCACCACCTCCACGAGGTGGGCCATCCCGTCCACACGCACAGCTTCGTCGAGGTCGCCGTCGTGACCGGCGGGCAGGGGACGCACAAGTCCCTCACGGGCTGCCGGAGCCTGCAGGTCGGGGACGCCATCGTGCTTCGTCCCGGCGTCTGGCACGGCTACGAGGACTGCCGCGGACTCGACCTGTACAACTGCTGCTTCAGCACCGAACTCCTCCAGCGGGAACTCGCCTGGACCCGCGAGGACCCCCTCCTCGGCTACCTGCTCTGGGCCGGCCCCAACTCCATGCAGCGCCGCGGGATGCTGACCACCCGCCTGGCCCCCGAAGCGCTCAGAGAATGCGTCGTCCATCTCGACGGTCTGGCCGGGTTGAGAGGCCGCTCAGTGCTCCAGCACCGGGCCGACATCATCGGACGGCTCTCACTGTTCCTGGGCTATCTCGCCAGAGCCGTCGCCACCGACCGCGGGGAAGCTTCCGGAAGTGAGGCGCGCACCCATCCGGCCGTCCTGGACGCCATGCGCCTCCTGGAATCGCGGCTCGCCCACAAATGGACCCTCAACGAACTGGCCGACGAGCTGCACCTCACCCCTCGCTATGTCGTCCGCCTGTTCCGGGCGGCCACCGGGCTGCCGCCCATGGCCTACCTGGCCCAGCACCGCGTCGAGAAGGCGGCCTTTCTGCTGCTGCACACCGACCAGCCGATCACCCAGATCGGCCGCGCCGTGGGCTGGGCGGACCAGAACTACTTCGCCCGGCGCTTCAAGGCCCACTACGGCCTTCCCGCCACCACCTACCGGCGACGCTTCACGCACAACACGTCAGTCCTGCTGTAGGAGCGGGTGTCAGACGGTGTCCGGCTGTACGGGTGTGGTGTGCGTACAGGCTGACAACAGGGATCTTCTTGTGGACACCTGAGTGATCGGTGACGGTGGTCTCCGCCGCGGGGTTCGTCTCCCAGCCCCCGCTCTCAGGAGATCATATGAAGTTGCCCTCGTATGTCGCCGCGCTCGTCGCGGCCGCCCTGCTCGCTTCTGCTGGAACGTCCGGGACGCCGGCGCGGGCGACCGCTCTTCCGAGCGTGAACATGGAGGCCACCGTCAAGGCGGCCCAGATCGACCCGCGGCGGGCCGACGACACGCTGACCCCGGGCGCCAAGGCCAGCGTGCTGCTCGTGGAGCGGGCGCTGCGCGACCGGCAGCTGCTGGACGCGCAGTGGGTGGACGGCTACTTCGGCACCACGACGATCGCCGCCTACGCGAAGTACCAGAAGTCGCTCGGCTACACCGGTCTCGACGCCAACGGGCTGCCGGGCAAGACGTCGCTCACCAAGCTCGGCGCCGGCCGGTTCACGGTCACGCACGTCATCGGGCCGGGTGCGCGGGTGTCCAGCGGCGGGGTCGTCATCAACACCCGGACGCGGGACATGCTCGCCGAGGCGGAGCGGCTGCTCGGCCGGAAACTCGTCCTGGACCAGGGGTCGTACAACCCCGGCGGCGACCCCACGTCCGCGGGCACCCATGACGGCGGCGGCGTCGTCGACATCTCGGTCAAGGGGATGAGCGCCGCCACCCGCACCACGGTCGCCCGCGCGCTGCGCCGTGTCGGCTTCGCGGCGTGGGTGCGCAGCCCCAGCCAGGGCGACTGGCCGTGGCACATCCACGCCGCCGCGATCAGCGACACCGATCTGTCCAGCCAGGCCCAGCACCAGACCGGTGACTACTACCTCGGCCTGAACGGGCTCGCCAACCGTAATGCGGACGACGGCCCGAAGGTGACCATCCGCACCTGGGAGGAGTACCAGCGCCGCTGACCCCCGCAAAACCAGGATTCGCGAACAGAAGGAGAAACGCATGAGCACGCTCAGCAAGATTTTCACCGCGACGACCGCCGCCATTGCGCTCGGCGGGGCGGCGGCCGCCCTCGCATCACCCGCCTCGGCGGCGTCCCGGAACGGCGTCTGCGAAAGCGGCGAGTTCTGCTACTACTACAACAGCAACAACGCCGGATCGGTCTCCGACTTCACGGGCTCGGTCGCCAACTACGGCACCGAACAGCCGTCCTGCTACGACTTCAAGGGGCCGGGCAACGGCAAGGGCCTGTGCATCAAGAACGAGGCCGCGTCGGTCTGGAACCGCAGCAGCAAAACGGTCCGCGTCTACTACAACAGCAACTACGGCGGCACGTACCAGGACTTCAAGGCCGGAGCCAAGGGCAACCTGAACTCCAGCCTGAAGAACCAGAACGCCTCGCACCAGTTCTCGCCGTCGACGCGCACGAACATGTCATACGCGCTGTACAAGGCGAGCGGCGGCGGCATCACCTGCGGCTTCGACGGCTACACCACCACCCCCGGACGGCATGAGGGCATCGACATCGCCCGCGGCGTCGGCTCGGACGTGCACGCCCTGGTCAGCGGCCAGATCACCTACATCGCGCGCGGGCACACCGGCAGCTCCGGGCTGTCCACGATCGCCGTCTACAACTCGGCGGCGAACAAGACGGTCATCTACCTGCACTCCGCGCCGCGCTCCTCGCTGAGCGTCGGCCAGTCGATCAGCCGCGGCCAGACCATCGCGGACGAGTCGTGGCACGGGGTGTCGTCCAGCTCCGCCGCGCACACCCACGTCGAGATGCGTCCCGGACGGCAGACGCACGCGTCCAAGAGCGTCAACGACCCGGTCCTGAACAACCCGAACCCGACCTCGTTCTGGCACTCCCAGGGCTACAACGTCCGCTAGCGCGCTGCGGCCTCCCCCCACCAGAGGAAGACGACTGTGTCGACACGAACTGCACGGCTGGTCGCGCGGCTCACCGCGGCGACCGCCGCGATGGCGCTCGGCGGGGCGGTGCTCCTCCCGGCATCACCCGCCTCCGCCGCGAGTCGCAACGGCGTGTGCGAGAGCGGCGAGTTCTGCTACTACTACAACAGCAACAACGCCGGATCGGTCTCCGACTTCACCGGATCGATCGCCGACTACGGCACCACCCAGCCGTCCTGCTACGACTTCAAAGGCACGGGCAACGGCAAGGGAAAGTGCATCAAGAACGAGGCCGCCTCGGTCTGGAACCGCAGCAGCAAAACGGTCCGGGTCTACTACAACAGCAACTACGGCGGCACCTACCAGGACTTCAAGGCCGGCGCCAAGGGCAACCTGAACTCCAGCCTGAAGAACCAGAACGCCTCGCACAAGTTCCTGAGCTCCGCGACCGGCTGCAAGACCGACGGGACGAACAGCAAACTGCCCACGACGATCCTGGTGTACCGGGTCTCCCTCAACCGCGTGGACCGGGTGTCGTTCAAGACCTACGTCAAGAACGTCCTGCCCAACGAGTGGATAACGAGCTGGCCGAGTGAGTCCCTGAAGGCCGGCGCGATGGCCGTCAAGAGCTACGGCTGGTACTGGGCGCTGCACTCGACGCGCAAGACGTCCGACGGCCGGTGCTTCGACGTCTACGACACCACGTCGAGCCAGGTGTACAAGCCCGGCTCCGCCTCCTGACGCCTGGTTCCCCGCCGTGCCCGTCGCGGCGGGGAACTAGCGTCCCCCGACGATGACCTGGAAGTTCACCGGACGGTTTCCGGGGAACGCGACCTTCCCCGCGGCGTCCACCATCTTGAACCGCACGTAACACAGGCCCGGCTTCTTCGGCGTGGTGATATCCGTGCGAATATCGACCATCTTTCCCGGTGGCGTATCGTCGATCGGCACCTCGGAAATGGTTTGGCATTGGTCGGCCTGCTGCGGAAGGTCGAGCCGCCGCAGCGTATACCCTTCCCACGGCACTTTCCCGGCGTTCTTGAGCCGCCACACCTTGGTAATGGTCTTGCCGCCCTCAACGCTTGTGCAGTCGGGCAGCGTGATGTCCGCGATGAATGCAGCCGCATCGCCCTTGTGCGTGGGCAGAGCCGGCGGCGGATTGGTCGCCTGCACCGGGCAATCGGCCGGAGTCAACGCCGCCTTCGACTGACCACCGGACGGCTTCACTCCATCCCGCCCAGACCCACGATTGACGGCGACCACGACGACCACCACCCCGACTCCAACGACCGCCAGCGCAACCGCAGCCGTCCGGAACCGTCGCCGCCCCGCCGGCGCGGGTAAGCCCTCCGCGATCTCCTCGGACGGCGATGCCCCGCCCTCCGGCGGCCCGATGGCGATGTGCATGGCGTCCCGCTCGCCGGCGCTCGCGGCGGGGGCGGCGACGCCCACCGACCTGACCGCCCGGTTCGCCGCCTCCCAGCGGTCCCGGTACGCGGCCGGGTCCGCACCGCACGCCTTGACGAACTCGGCGGTGGTCCCCCAGCTCGGCAGCCGGTTGCCCTTCGTGGCCTCATGCAACGTCGTGTGCGAGATCGCCCCCGACCGCCCGGCCATCTCCCGGAAGGGCGGGTTACCGACCGATTTGCGCAGTTCCCGGAGGTCCGCCGCAAATTCCGCGATCACCGCCGCCTGTGCACGCATGTCGTCCACCGGCCGAAGCTAACAGCGCCCCCACCCTCCACTCAAGCGCGAACCCGTTTACCAGGCGGGCCGGGCATTCCCGGCCACCTCAAGATCATCAGGGCTGCTACGCGCCCGCGTGAATGTGCGCAGCCCACAGCGACGGAGTGATTGGGTAGATATCCCGTACGGCACGCACGGCGTAAGCATTCAGCGCAGGCGCTTTGAGGCATGGCGAGATGGCGTTGCGTGAGCGCAACGCGGATGGGTGTTCAGGCGGTGGCCGGGTCGGGTGGCATCCAGGGCCGGCCCAGGAGGGCGTCGCGGGT
>NZ_JABXFD010000446.1 GCF_013372625.1 Actinomadura sp. BRA 177 | reverse complement strand
GGAGTTCTCGGCCTCCAGCGCATCCACCCGGGCCACCAGCGAGGCCACCAGTCCGGCCAGTTCCTCATACGAGGTCGACGGCTGATCGGCAGGGGACACCCGACGATGATCGACGATCAACCCACCAGATCAACTCGGACGCCGCGGGCAAAACCCGACACCCATCACCGCAGCTCAGCAACACCCGTGAATGGACACCAGGCCCTCGGTGCCGGGCTGGATCACCGCCTTCCCGGGAAAGTAGGAGCGCTCGAACTCGAAGCCCAACTCTTCCAGCCAGTCGAAGTGGGCGACCGACCCCTCGCAGTAGGCCCGGATCTTCTGCTCGTCGGGGTTCTTGGTGCTCGCCATCAGATAGCGCACCATCGCCTCGACCGTGTCCTTCTGGCCGGTGGCCTGCTGGACGGCGGTGCCGCCGCCGAGGTAGAAGTGGCCGCCCGACATGCTCGACGTGCCGCCGTGAACGGCGGCCCGCTCCAGCAGCAGCACCCGGGCTCCCGAGCGTGCGGCCTCCAGCGCGGCGCAGCCGCCGGCGATCCCGAAGCCCACCACTACAACGTCGAACCGCTCGGCGTCGTCGGGGAGATCCGCGGCCGGTATCACCTGGGGGACGGTCAGCCCCGAAGAGGATTGTGAATTCATCGGTCAGCCTTTATGCGGGATCTGGTTGACGGTGCCTCCGTCGATGACGAACTCGGATCCGGTGGCGAACAAGGATTCGTCGCTGGCGAGGAAGACCACGAAGGAGGCGACGTCTTCGGGCTGGCCGGGACGTCCGAGCGGGATCGGGACCATGTCGTCGGGGATGCCTTCGGTGATCGGGGTGCGGATCAGCCCCGGATGCAGCGAGTTGACCCGGATCCCGTGCGGGGCGAGTTCAATGGCGACCGATTTCGTCAGGCCGCGCAGGCCCCATTTCGAGGCGACGTAGCCGTGCGCCCAGGAGGTGCCGCGCAGGCCCTCGATGGACGAATTGTTGATGATCGAGCCGCCGCCGGCCGCGATCAGCGCGTCGGTGGCCGCGCGGATCCCGAGGAACGGGCCGGTGAGGTTCACGTCGATGATCTGCTGCCATTTCTCCAGCTTGAACCGGTTGATGGCCGCGCCGTTGGCGATCCCCGCGTTGTTGAACAGCACGTTCAGGGTGCCGAACTCGCGGACGGTGGTCTCGACCGCGGCCGTCCAGTCCTCGGCACGCGTCACGTCGAGGTGCACGTAGCGGGCGGCGTCGCCCAGTTCGTCCGCGACGGCCCTGCCCTCGTCGTCGAGGATGTCGCCGATCACGACCTTGGCGCCCTCGGCGGCGAGTGCCCGGGCGGAGGCCGCGCCGATGCCGCGCGCTCCCCCGCTGATCAGGGCGACCTTCCCGGCCACACGTCCCATCTCGTTCGCGTCCTCTCCGTCGGGGGGTGTCAGCGGGCCAGTGCCGTCGCGAAGACGCCACGGGCGGTGTTGAAGGGCAGGTCGAGCGGCGTCCGGAGGCCCGGCGGCGCCGCGATGACGTCGGGGATCGCGTTGACGATGCGCCCGGCGCCGGACGCGATCGCCGCGTAGTTGTGGTCGCCCCTGGCGCTGCTCGGGCAGACGTCGACGCGGTAGGACGGTTCGCCGGTGATCTCGACCCGGTACGAGCCGCCTTCCTGCGCCGGCTGCGGCCAGTCGGGACGCAGATCACCGCGCAGCCGGGTCGTGTGGTCGATGACGAGCACCTCCCGGCCGGCGACGACGCCGCAGATCTTGAACCGCATGGCCGCCACCCCGCCCGCGGGGATGTGCCCGGCGGCCATGTCGAACGCCTCCGGGGCGGGCTCCTGCTCGAACCACTCGGTGATGTCGTCGAGTTCGAAACCGAACCCGCGGGCCATCATCCGGAGGCTGACGCCCCAGGACGCCGCGAGCATCCCCGGCTTGAACATCTTCGGCAGGTCCCCCACGGGACGGCCGAAGCCCATGAAATCGAACAGGACCGGGCCGCCGTCATAGCTCGCGTAGTCGGCGATCTCCGAGCAGCGCACCTGCTCCACCTTCTGGCAGGTGCTGGCGATCGCGAAGGGCAGCAGGTCGTTGATCCACCCTGGGTCCACGCCGGTGGCGAAGAGGCTCGTCCCGCCCTTCCGGCAGGATCCACTTCATGGTCTTGGGGCCGCCGCCCGCACGCCCGCAACGCCGACGGCTGGATGACCACCCCCATCGAGGCCGGCATCGCCGCCAAGGCCGACCTGCTCCGCAAGGAGTGGGCCGACGCGGGCCGCGCGGGCAAGCCCGACGTCCGGATCCTGGTCGCCAAGAAGCCGGCGCCCGAGGACCTCGCCGACTGGGACGCGGCCGGCGCGTCCGAGCTGATCTGGGGCGTCCCGGACGCCGACGAGGCCACGGTGATCAAGTACCTGGACAAGACGGCCGCCCGGCTCGGCCTGAGCGCCTGAGCCCCCACTGACCACCGAGGAGACCGGCAGATGCCCCACCCGTCCGTGACACCGCCGAGCCGCTACGCCGACCTGTCCCGGGAGCAACTCGCGGTCGTCGTCCCCGAACTGCTGCTGATCGGGCAGCTCATCGACCGCTCCGGGATGGCCTGGTGCATCTCCGCGTTCGGCCGGGAGGAGATGGCGCGGATCGCGATCGAGGAGTGGGCGGCCGCGAGCCCGATCTACACCCGGCGGATGCAGCGGGCGCTCGGCTACGCCCCCGACGTCCCCGGGAAGGGCGACGTCCCGACCATCTTCAAGGGCCTCCAACTCGACATCGGCGCTCCCCCGCAGTTCATGGACTTCCGCTACACCGTCCACGACCGGTGGCACGGCGAGTTCCACCTCGACCACTGCGGCGCCCTGATGGACGTCGAGCCGATGGGCGAGGCCTACGTCCGGTCCATGTGCCACGACATCGAGGACCCCACCTTCGACGCGACCGCGGTCGCGACCAACCCGAAGGCGCAGGTCCGGCCGGTCCACCGCCCGCCGCGGCAGCCGGCCGACCGGCACCCGCACTGCCGGTGGACGGTGGTCATCGACGACTCCCACCCGGACGCGCAGGGCATCCTCCTGCTCGCGGTCAACGAGCGCTCCCGCGCCGCGAACCTCGAACTCGCGCCGATCGACCCGGCCGGCGACGGCCTCGCCGACTACTCCGGCCCGCTGCTCTCCGACCTGGACTTCGCCGCCTTCTCCCGCTCCGCGCTGGCCCGCATCGCCGACGAGGTCTGCGTGCAGATGCACCTGCTCGACCACGCCTTCGCGCTCGCCGTGGCCGACCGTGCCGCCGACGCGGGCGAGGTGCTCCGGATCCGCCGCAAGCAGCTGGTGGGGATCGCGGGCGTCGCCGCGCAACGGCTCGTCCGCGCGCTGGACGTACCGCGCGATCCGGAGGGAGCCGCCCGCATCCTGGCACTTCACCCGCTGCTCAACCCCTCCGCCTACGTCGATGCCGACATCGACGGGGCGGACATCGTCGTCCGCCCGTCCGCCGCGCACCAGGACGGCGCCTGGATCTCACTGTGCGGCCCCGAATGGACGACCGCGCTACAGGCCGCCGTCCGTGCCATGGACGCCCATCTCGACGTCGAGGTCACCTCGATCGGCGACGGCTGGAAGCTGACCGTCGTCCGCCGCGACGAGCCGGCCCCCGAATCCGACGAGGTCGCCGTCGTGCGGTTCAGCACCGGCGCCGACTTCACCTTCAAGCCCCGGCACTCCCTGCCCATCACGCCCGTCTAACATTCGGGCGGCCGAGTATTGACACCGGACTGCAAACGCTTCAGCGAGCTTCTGGCGAGGAACCCCGGTCCTTCAGGGCCGGGAGGGCTCGCTTCTCTCGCGCGCGGCGCATCCAGCGGTCGCAGGGGTCCACCCTCAGACAACCCAGGCACGGTAATGCTACAGTCACAGACTGTGAAACTGGTGGTGCAGGTCAAGCTGCTGCCGACGCCCGAGCAGGCGGCGGCGCTGGCCGACACCCTCCACCACGTCAACGCCGCCGCCAACCACGTGGCGGCCATTGCCTTCGAGGAGTTCGGGCTGCGCGGCCGTGAGCTGCCCTTGCGGACGCTGTGCTACGGCGACCTCAAAGCCGGCGGGCTCGGCGCGCAGGCCGCCCAGCATGTGATCAAACGGGTCGTGGACGCCTACACCACCTTGCGCGCCAACATCCGCAACGGCAACCTCGGCGGCCCGCAGTCGCGGCGACGCCGAAAAGCCGAGTCCAAACCCATCGCCTTCCGCCCCGACGCCGCGCACACCTACGACGACCGCAACCTTTCGTGGCAGTTGGACGCCGGCACCGTCAGCATCTGGACGGTGGCCGGGCGGTGCAAAAACCTGCGGTTCGCCTGCTCACCCGACCAGGCCAAGACACTGGCCGCGCACCGCAAAGGCGAATCCGACCTGGTCCACCGGGACGGGAAGTGGTTCCTGCTGGCCACCTGCGATGTCCCCGAACCCAGGTGTACGAGCCCGCCGACTGGATCGGCGTGGACCGCGGCATCGTCAACCTGGCCACCACCTCTGATGGCGACAACCATCAGGGCCGCCGCCTGGACCGGTACCGGCGGTGGCAGGCCCGCAAACGCGCCCAAATCCAGGCCAAACGCACCCGATCGGCCGCCAGATTATTGAAGAAGCGGGCCCGCCGCGAAGCCCGGCACGCCACGCATGTCAACCACAAGATCGCCAAACAGGTCGTCGCCGTCGCGGCACGCACCGGACGCGGCATCGCACTCGAAGAACTGAGTGGGATCCGCGGACGGGTCACGGTTCCACGCGACCAGCGGGCACGCCTGTCCTCCTGGCCCTTCCACCAACTCGGCGAATTCATCGCCTACAAGGCCCGCCGCCACGGCGTGCCGTACATCGAGGTGGATCCGGCCTACACCTCCCAGCGCTGCCCCCGCTGCGGCCACACCGCGAGGAACAACCGTCCCTCGCGGGATCACTTTGAATGTCGCCGGTGCGGTCTCGCTGGGCCCGCCGACGTCGTCGCCGGGGTCAACGTACGCGACCGCGCACGCTCGGCGTGGGTATTCGTCAACATGCCCCAACCCGCCCCCACATAGCATGAGGGCAGGTGGATGCGACCCGTGACCGCCCCGCCGTAGCGGGCAGTCGGGAGCGTGAACAAAGCCCGAGGACCGAACGAGCAGGCTCGGTTCCCTCAGGGCCGAGTAGTTGACACTGCGAGGCACGTCAGCCACGAGCCGCCCGGCAAGCGCACGACGATCTACCAGGTCGCGCCTGAGGCCGGTGCCTCGCCGTCGGCCGCTTCCAGGGTGTCGACCAGCTGGACGGCCGGTTCCTTCTCGGTGATGAGCTTGCGCAGAGCCGCAGTCTGCTTGGCGCTGTCGTCGCCGTCGAAGACCTCGACGTACAGCTTCTTCTTGGCCGCCACCGCATTGGTGAAGGGCAGCGCCTTGTCGTCGTTGCGCAGCAGCACGATCGACTTGCGCTGAGCCTCGTCCGCCTTGGCCTGCGAGCGGGGAGAGTCCGCGATCCGCTGGGCGCGGCGCGGGTCGACGTAGGGGTTCTCGAACAGGCCGAGCGTGAAGATCTCCGTCAGCAGCTTCTTGACGGACGGGTCGAGCTCGCGCTCCTTCAGCAGCCCGGTGTCGACCGCCGAGATCAGTCCGCTCGGGTCGTTGTTGTCGGAGAAGAGGCTGACGCCGGCGCGGATCGCCTTGGTGAAGCGTTCCGCGGTCGACAGGTCCCCGACCCCGTACGCCCGGCTGGTCAGGACGCCGCTGTCGCTGTTGACGTATCCGCGGAAGCCCATCCTGCCGCGCAGCAGGTCGGTCAGGAGCACCTTGTTGTAGGCGCCCGCGACCTCCTCGAACTGCTGGTTCTCGGAGTACCACATGCCGTCCGGCAGCTGGCTGCCGCTGAGCGCGTTGCTGGGCACGTTGTAGTACGACATGATCGCGCTGGTTCCGGCGTCGATCGCGGCCTGGAACGGCGGCAGCTGGTACTTGAAGAAGCTGCCGGGCGTCGGGTAGACCGCCCACTTTCCGGCCTCGTTGTGCGGGTCGAGGCCGCGCTGAACGGCGCCGTCACCGGGGAAATGCTTGACGGTCTGCGCCACGGACCGGCTGCCCAGACGCCGGCCCTGGAAGCCGAGCACCAGTTGCCTCGCGATTTCGGCGTTCAGTTCCGGGCTCTCGCCGAAAGTGCCGCTGATGCGCCGCCACCGCGGTTCCGTGGCGGTCTCGATCTGGTATCCGTACGTCTTGCGGATCCCGGACGCCACCCATTCCCGCCGGGCGGTATCGGCGAACTCCCTGATCAGCTTGGGATCGCGCGTCGTGGCCAGGCCGAGGCTTCCGGGCCACAGCGAGAACTGTCCGGACGCCTCGGTGATGCCGAATTCGAGCGAACCGCTGACGTGGTTGCGCGGATTCGACGTGAAGACCACGGGGATTCCCAGCCGCGTCGCCTCGGCGATCCGCTGGTAGTCGTTCGACCGGTCGGCCAGGTCGTGCGCGCTGGGGTTGTCGCGCAGGACGAGGTACCTGATGTGCCGGTCGTTGATGTAGCCGACCACCTGCGCCGCCGGGTCGGACGGCGGCGTGTCGCCCGCTCCGACGGCCGACGTGATCTGCATCAGGCCCGCCTTCTCCTCCATCGTCATCCGCGACAGCAGGTCGTCGGCGCGCCGTACGGGGACTGCCGCCAGTCCTCGTAGCGGTCCAGGCGGCCGTTGCCGTTGAGGTCCTTGAAATAGCGGCCGCGTACCTTGATGACGTCCTTGACCTGCGCCTTGATGACCGGCCCGTGAGCGCCGTTGGACCATTTTCCGTGCTTCCCGCCGGACGGCGCCGCGGTCGCGGCCGGCGCCCCGAACATCGGCAGCGGCAGCGCCACCACGAGCAGCACCCCGGAACGTTTCCAGAACCCGGTGGACGGTCGGTGCATCCACTCCTCCTCGAACTAGCGAAGTGAGGACCCGGGGCCGCGGACCTCCCCGCCGGCCCGTCCCGGTTCCTGAGCGTCACCTTCGCCGCGGGCGCGACCGTCCACAATCAATTGCCATTTGTTGCCGGCACCGCGTCAGAAGGGGAACTCGCGGTCCTGGTCGCGGACGGTGATCCACTGGAGGTCGCAGAACTCCTCGGCGGCGAAGCCCAGGCCGAACCGGCCCCAGCCCGTGTCCTTGACGCCGCCGAACGGCATCTGCGGCTCGTCGTTGACGGGCTGGTCGTTGACGTGGACGATGCCGACGTCCAGCGCCGAGGCCAGCCGGAGCCCGCGCGGGCGGTCGCCGGTGATGACCGAGGCGACAAGGCCGAAGTCGGAGGCGTTGGCGCGGGCGACGGCTTCTTCAGCCGAGTCGACCGTCTCCAGCACGACGACGGGGCCGAACGTCTCACCCTGCGCGATCTCGGCCTCGTCCGGTACGTCGGTGAGCACGGTGGCCGGGTAGCACGGCGGCTTCGGGACGCCGCCGGCCAGGACGCGGGCGCCGAGTTCGACCGCCTCCTGGACGCGGCGGTCGATGAGGGCGAGCGCCCACTCGTTGATCACCGGGCCCACGACGGTTGCCGGGTCGGACGGGTCGCCCACCGGCAGCGCCGAGGCCCGGGCCGCGAACCGCTCCGCGAACTCGTCCGCCAAGGGGCGTTCGACGTAGACGCGCCGGGCGCACATGCACACCTGCCCCTGGTGCACGAACGCGCCGAAGGTCGCGGCGTTCACGGCGTAGTCGAGGTCGGCGTCGCCCGCGACGATGAGCGGGTTCTGCCCGCTGAGCTGGAGCACCACCCGCTTCAGGTGGCGGCCGGCCTTCTCGGCGAGGCGGCGGCCGGTCGGGGTGGAGCCGGTGAAGTTGATCCGCTTGACGAGCGGGCTGGCGAGCAGCGCGTCGCCGATGCCGCCGGCCTCGCCGGGGGCGTGGGTGACGACGTTGAGCGCCCCGGCGGGCAGGCCGGCCTCGTGCAGGATCTCCGCCCACAGCGCGCCGCCCGTGTACGGGGAGTCCTCGGACGGTTTCAGCACCACGGTGTTGCCGAGCGCGAGCGGGCCGACGATCGCGCGTCCGGCGAGGGTGAGCGAGGCGTTCCACGGCGCTATCGCCGCGACGACTCCCACGGGACGCCGGACCGCCATCGCCGTGGTGCCGTCCAGGTCCGACGGGAGCAGCTCCCCCGCCGGCCGGTAGGCGAGCTGGGCGGCCTGGCGGAGCAGCTTGATCGCGAAGCCGAGCTGCACCCCGCCGAAGGTGGCGCCGCAGCCGGTCTCGGCGGCGAGCGCGGCGAGCACCTCCTCGCCGCGGCGCTCCAGGGCGTCGGCCGCGCGCAGGAAGACCAGCTGGCGCTCGTGCGGCAGCGTCCGCGCCCAGCCGCCGAACGCCGCGTGCGCCGCGGCCACGGCCCGGTCGGCGTCCTCGATGTCGCCGGCGGCGACCTCGCTGAGCGTCTCGCCGGACCACGGGGAGCGGTTCAGGTACGAGCGCCCGGACGCGGAGTCCACCCAGTCGCCGCCGATGAAGTGCCCGACGCGCGGCTTGCGCCAGTCCGCCTCGCCCATGAAGCCCGTTCCCCCGCTCGCGTCGTCCTCTACGGCCCTAGAAGATTGCCACTCCGGGCCCGATGGTCAAAAACGTTCGAATATCTGGAACTCTCACAACGTATTCTGACCGCCGTGACCGATGACGACTCCCCCCGCCGGCGCGCCCGCACGGCGGCCGACTCCGCCTTCTCCGCCTCGCTGGAGCGCGGGCTGAGCATCCTGTCCGCCTTCACCGGCAGCCGCTCGGTGCTCGGCATCGCCGACCTGGCGCGGGCCGCCGGGCTCACCAAGAGCACGACGCACCGCTACGTCGCCACGCTGACCAAGCTGGAGTACCTCCAGCAGGACCCGGAGACCAAGAAGTACTTCCTCGGCCCCCGCTCGGTGGACCTCGGGTTCGCGGCGATCGACTCCATGGAGCTGACGAGCCTCGCCGGTCCCCCGCTCCAGGCGCTGGCGGACGAGACCGGATACACGGCCAGCATGGGGTTGAGCGACGGCCTCGACGTCGTCTACGTCGACCGCAGGCGCAGCGGCCGGCGCAGCGCGCTGGCCATGGACCTCAACCTGCACGTGGGGTCGCGGCTGCCCGCCTACTGCACGTCGATGGGGAAGGTGCTGCTCGCCTACAAGGACGCGGCGGAGCTGCGGCAGCTCCTCGACCGCACCGACATGGCGCGCCGGGGACCGAAGACGATCACCAACCGCGAGCAGCTCACCGCGGCGCTCGCCAGGGTGCGGCAGAGCGGCGTGGCGGTCAACGACGAGGAGCTCGCGCCGGGCCTGCGCTCGTTCGCGGCGCCGGTGCGCGACCGCACGGGGACGGTCATCGCGGCGGTCAACGTCGCCGTCCACCTGACCGTCGCGCCGGCGTCGGTCGAGGCGCTGGCCGGACGCGTCGAACCCCCGCTGCGCCGCGCCGCCGCCGAGATCTCCAAACGCCTCGGTTATCGGCCCACGTCAGAGCAGCGTTCCACATAGGAAAGTCGCGTTCGAACTTCTGGAACGACGTGTTGCCCTGCTGGTGAGGGGCCCGTACGGTCGCCCTCAACTTGCCGCCATCCGGGCCCTGACCTGCCCGGCCGTGGCGGTCCAAGCCTGTTGTCCCCCAGGGCCACCGAGGCGTTTCCAAGGACGAGGGCCGAGCCGGCCGTGCCTTGCGGGCGCCGCGGCGACAAGGAGTTTGGCGTGAGCGAGATCTCGACGCGCGGCTTGAACCGCCGTTCCTTCCTCAAGACGGCCGCGATCCTCGGCGGCGGCGTGCCGGCGCTGAGCGCGTGCGGCGGGCTGAAGGGCACCGGCAGCACGTCCTCGGACGTCCTCAAGATCGGCTACGTGAGCCCGCAGACGGGCCCGCTCGCCGGGTTCGCCACCGCCGACAACTTCGTCGTCGGGCAGATCCAGAACGCGCTCCGCGGCGGCTTCACCGCGGGCGGCAAGAAGCGCAAGCTGGAGATCGTCGTCAAGGACACGCAGTCCAACCCGAACCGCGCCACCGAGGTCACCCGGGAGCTGATCAACAGCGACAAGGTCGACCTCATCGTCGGCTCGTCCACCCCGGACACCACCAACCCCGTCGCCGACCAGTGCGAGGCCAACGGGATCCCGAACGTCACCACGATCGCCCCGTGGGAGGCGTGGTTCCACGGCCGGAGCGGCAAGGACGGCGAGGGCTTCAAGTACACGACGCTGTTCTTCTTCGGCATGCAGGAGTTCGCCGACTGCTTCTTCCCGATGTGGGAGCGCATGGACGTCTCCAACAAGAACGTCGCGGCGCTGTGGCCGAACGACACCGACGCCAACGCCTTCCGCCAGGGCCTCGGCCCGATGATGAAGAAGTCCGGCTACACCCCGGTCGACGGCGGCGCCTACCAGAACGGCGCGACCGACTTCACCGCGCAGATCGCGAAGTTCAAGAAGTCGGACGCCGAGCTGTTCACCTGCACGCCGATCCCGCCGGACTTCCAGACGTTCTGGAAGCAGTCCCAGCAGCAGGGCTTCAAGCCGAAGCTGGCCACGGTCGCGAAGGTCATGCTGTTCCCGTCCGAGGCCGAGGCGCTCGGGCAGCTCACCAACAACATCGCCACCGACTTCTGGTGGAGCCCGGCGCACCCGTACAAGTCCGTCTTCGACGGGCGGAGCGCCAAGCAGCTCGCCGACGACTTCGCCGCGTCCACCGGCAAGCAGTGGACGCAGGCGCTCGGCTCGGTCTACTCGCTGTTCGAGATCGCGGTGCAGGCGTTCAAGGACGCGAGCGACCCGAAGGACCGCGACGAGGTCGCCTCGAAGCTGCGCTCCATGAAGATCGACTGCATGAGCGGGAAGCTCGACTTCACCGCCGGCCCGCAGCCCGGCATCGCGATCCAGCACCCGGTCGGCGGGCAGTAGCGCAAGGGCGACAAGTTCCCCTGGGACGTCGTCATCGTCGACAACACGGCGAACAAGGACGTCCCGATCGGCGGCGACCTCAAGCCCACCAACGCCTGATGCGGACGTCGCTGCTGCATCTGGACGGCATCTCCAAGAGCTTCGGCCGGGTGACCGTCGCCAAGGACCTGACGCTGCGCGTCGAGCCGGGCGAGGCGCTCGGGATCGTGGGGCCGAACGGTGCCGGCAAGTCCAGCCTGTTCGCGATGATCTCCGGCGACCTGCGTCCCGACGCCGGCGCGGTGCGGTTCGACGGGCGGGACGTCACCGGCGTCCCGCCGCACGCCCGCACCCGCGCCGGCGTCGGCCGCACCTACCAGGTACCGCGGCCGTTCGAGCACCTGACCGCGTTCGAGAACGTCCTCGTCTGCGCGCACCAGGGCGCGGCGCTCAAGGGCCGGCGCGCGCAGGCGCACGCCATGGAGGTGCTGGAGCGCACCGGTCTCGCCGCCCTCGCCAACACGCCGGGCGGGCGGCTCACGCTGCTGCAGCGCAAGCGGCTGGAAGTGGCGCGCGGCCTCGCCACGTCCCCGAAGCTGCTGCTGCTGGACGAGGTCGCCGGCGGGCTGACCGAGCCGGAGGTGCTGGAGCTCGTCGAGATCATCAAGGACCTGCACGCCGGCGGTCTCGGCATCGTCTGGATCGAGCACGTCGTCCACGCCCTGGTCAAGACCGTGGGCCGGATGGTGTGCCTGGCCGGCGGCGACCTCGTCGCCGACGGCGAGCCGATGGACGTGCTGGCCGACCAGAAGGTGCGCGAGCTGTACCTGGGCGGCGGCCCGGAGACCGGCCTGCCGGAGGAAGAAGGCGTGTCCGAGGAAGGAGGCGAGGGTTCGTGACACTGCTGTCGATCCGCGACCTCACCGTCCACCACGGCCAGCTGCGCGCGGTGGACGGGCTCAGCCTGGACGTCGCGAAGGGCGAGGTACTGGCGATCATCGGGGCCAACGGCGCGGGCAAGTCCACGCTGCTGCGCGCCCTGGCCGGGCTGAACCTCCCGACGTCGGGCTCCGTCCTGCTGGACGGACGAGACATCACGCGTCTGCCCGCGCACAAGCGGGTGGCGGAGGGCATCGCCCTGGTGCCGGAGGGCCGCCGGCTGTTCGCCTCCCTCACCGTGGAGGAGAACCTGCTCGCGGGCACGTACCGCAAGCGCCCCGGCCCGTGGACGGTCGCCGCCGTCCACGAGCTGTTCCCGTGGATGGTCGACCGGCGCGGGCAGAACGCCTCGCAGCTGTCGGGCGGCGAGCAACAGGCGGTGGCCATCGGCCGGGCGCTGCTCTCCAACCCCGACCTGCTGCTCATCGATGAGCTGTCGCTGGGCCTCGCGCCGGTGATCGTCCGGCGGATCTACGAGATCCTCCCGGAGATCGTGGGCGCCGGAACCACCGCGCTGATCGTCGAACAGGACGTTTCGCAGGCCATGCGGGTCGCCGACCAGGTGCACTGCCTGCTCGAAGGCCGCTCGGTGCTGAAGGGCCGGCCCGCGGACCTGACGGCGGAGCAGGTCGAGCACGCCTACTTCGGCATCGGCGCCGAACCCGGCACGGACCCGAAGGCGGCACTCACCGGCCAGGAAGGACACGACTGACATGGGCTGGCTCAACGCCGTCATCCAAGGAGTGCTGCTCGGCGGCCTCTACGCGCTGTTCGCGGCGGGCCTGTCGCTGATGTTCGGCGTCATGCGGATCGTCAACCTCGCGCACGGCGACCTCGGCGTGGTCGCGGCGTTCCTGGCGCTGGCCATGGTCAGCGGGACCGGGCTGCCGCTCTGGATCGTGCTCGTGGTGACCGTCCCGCTGTTCGCGCTGCTCGGCTACCTGACCCAGCGGGTGCTGCTGCAGCGCAGCCTCGCAGCCGGGCCGCTGGCGACGCTGCTCGTCACGTTCGGCCTGTCGATCGTGCTGCAGAACGTCCTGCTGGAGGTCTTCTCGGCGGACACGCAGACCCTCGACGGCGGCGCGTTCGCGACCGGCTCGTTCAAGGTCACCAGCACGATCTCCATCGGCTACCTGTCGGCGGCGACGTTCCTGCTGGCCTGCGGGGCGCTGATCGGCATCCAGGTGTTCCTGTCGCGGACCGGGCTCGGGCGGATGCTGCGCGCCTCGTCCGACGACCGGGAGACCGCGAGCCTGATGGGCGCCGACAGCAGGCACGTGTACGGCATCGCGACCGCCATCGCGTTCGCGACCGTCGCGCTGGCCGGGCTGATGTTCGCCATGCGGTCCTCGTTCGACCCCAGCATCGGCCCGTCCCGGTTGATCTTCGCCTTCGAGGCGGTCGTCATCGGCGGGCTCGGCTCGCTGTGGGGGACGCTGCTCGGCGGCATGGTCCTCGGCATCACGCAGTCGCTCGGCGCGCAGATCGACCCCGCGCTGACGCTGCTCGCCGGCCACCTCGTCTTCCTCGCCGTGCTGGCCTTCCGGCCGCAGGGCCTTCTCACGGGACGGACCGCATGACGATCTCCGAGATGGTGACGGCCCGCGCGGCCGAGGCCCTGCGCGTGGACCGGGCGGCCCGGTCGTCCAAGCTGTCGGGCGCCGTCATGGCGATCGGCACGGTGGTCCTCGTGGCCCTGCCGTTCCTCGTGTTCAGCTCGGTCACCGACGCGATGGTCAACCTCTTCGTGCTGATCGCGCTGGCGAGCATGTGGAACCTGCTCGCGGGCTTCGGCGGCCTGGTCTCGGTGGGCCAGCAGGCCTACGTCGGCATCGGCGCCTACAGCCTCATCGCGCTCGCCGACCTCGGCGTGCAGCCCTACCTGGCGGTCCCGCTGGCCGCGCTGACCTGCGTGGTCTTCGCGCTGCCCACCTCGTGGCTGGCGTTCCGGCTGCGCGGCGACTACTTCGCCGTCGGGACCTGGGTGATCGCCGAGGTGTACCGGCTGCTGGTGGTGCGGGTCGACAGCCTCGGCGGCGGCAGCGGCAAGGGCCTGACCGGGCTGTCGGGCATCGACCAGACGCTGCGCGGCGCCATGACGTACTGGGTGGCGCTCGCGCTGGCGCTGTGCACGATCGCCGGCTGCTACCTGCTGCTGCGCGGCCGGCTCGGCCTGTCGCTGATGGCGGTGCGGGACGAGGAGACCGCGGCCGGCTCGGCGAGCATCGACGTGCGGCGCGCCAAGCTGCTGGTCTACCTCGTCTCGGCGGCCGGCTGCGGCGCGGCCGGCGGTGTGATCACGGTCAGCTCGCTCAGCGTCAACCCGGACTCGATCTTCAGCGTGCAGTGGTCGGCGTACATGATCTTCATCGTGGTGATCGGCGGCATCGGGTTCGTCGAGGGCCCGCTGCTCGGCGCGCTCGTGTTCTTCGGGCTGCAGGAGCTGCTCGCCGACTACGGGTCCTGGTACCTGGTGCTGCTGGGCGCCATCGGCATGGCCGTGGCATTGTGGCTTCCGGGCGGGTTGTGGGGCCTGGTTCGAGGAAGGACGAAACTGAGCCTGTTCCCCGTCGGCTACCACGTGCGGAGGCCGGATGTCGCTCAGTGAGCCGGTCGCGGCCGTCACCGCCGGACGGCTGTCGCCGGTCGACCTGACCGAGCGGATGCTGGCCGCGATCGAGGCCACCGAGCCGCACCTGAACGCCTACGCCGCGATCATGGCCGACGAGGCGCGCGCTCGCGCCGCCGAACTGGCGCGGGGTGCGGCGCGCGGCCCGCTGCACGGCATCCCGGTCGGGGTCAAGGACCTGATCGACACGGCGGCGGTGCGCACCGCCTATGGGTCGCCCATGTTCGCCGACCACGTGCCATCGCGGGACGCGGAGGCCGTGCGGCGGCTGCGGGACGCGGGCGTCGTGATCCTCGGCAAGCACACCACCCATGAGCTGGCCTGGGGCGGACGCACCGACAGCGCGTTCTTCGGGCCCACCCACAACCCGTACCGGCCGGGACGCATCCCCGGCGGCTCGTCCGGCGGGTCGGCGGCCTCGGTCGTCGCGGGCAGCAGCCTGGGAGCGGTCGGCTCCGACACCGCCGGCAGCGTGCGCATTCCCGCCGCGCTGAGCGGCTGCGTCGGGTTCAAGCCGTCCCGGGGGCTCATTCCGCTCGACGGGGTGCTGCCGCTGGCGCCGTCCCTGGACCACCTCGGTGTGCTCGCGGGGACGGTGGACGACGCGGCGCTGCTCGCGTCCGCGCTCACCGGGTCACCGGCCACTGGCCTCGCCGCGACGCCGCGCGTGGGCTGGCTCGGCGGCTGGTTCGACGCGGTGCTGGCCCCCGAGGTGCGCGCCGCCCTGGCGGCCACGCGCGCCCGGCTTGAAGAGCACGGAGTGCAGGCCGAGGACGTCGTCGTCCCCGACGAGCCCCGCATGCCGGAGGCCGTCCTGAACCGGAT
This sequence comes from Actinomadura sp. BRA 177, assembly GCF_013372625.1. GTDB lineage: Bacteria > Actinomycetota > Actinomycetes > Streptosporangiales > Streptosporangiaceae > Spirillospora. The sequence goes on along the minus strand of NZ_JABXFD010000446.1, from coordinate 1,897 downwards.
CGTCGCCGAAGCCGGGGCCTTCCACCGGGACGCGTTCGAGCGTGACCCGGCCCTGTTCGGCCCCGACATCGCCGAACTGATGCACATGGCCCCGCGCACCGCCGAGCAGGCCGACCTGGACGAGGCGGCCATCGCCCGGACGACGGCGTTCGTGGCGCAGGCGCTCGGCGCCTACGACGTGCTGGCCGGCGCCACGGTGCCGATCACGGCACCGCCGATCGGGACGATGACCGTCGAGGTCGGCGGCCGGGAGTGGCCCATCGAGCTGGTGCTGACCCGGCTGACCTCGCTGTTCAACGCCGCCGGGCTGCCCGCGGTGTCGGTGCCGGTCGCCCTGGCGGACGGCCTGCCCGTCGGGCTCCAGCTCGCCGGGACCGCCGGACGGGACGGCGCCGTCCTCGACGCGGCCCGCCTCGTCGAGCGCCTGACCCCGCCGCTGCCCCGTCCGTCCTTCGCCGAGAGGAGCGCAACATGAGAGTGACCGCCGCCGTCGTCGACGAACTCGGCGGGCCGTTCCGCGTCGAGGAACTCGACCTGGACGAGCCCGGCCCCGGCGAGGCCCTGGTCCGGGTGGTCGCCTCGGGGATCTGCCACACCGACGAGATCACCCGCCACGGCGACCTGCCGATGCCGTTCCCGAGCGTGCTCGGCCACGAGGGCGCGGGCGTGGTGGAGGCCGTGGGCGACGGGGTCACCGCCGTCCGTCCGGGCGACCACGTCGTCATCGGCTGGCCGTCCTGCGGGACGTGCCGCAACTGCCGCGACGGCGAGCCGCGCTACTGCGCCCGCCTCGGCGAGGCGCTGGCCGGGGGCGGGCGGCTGCTCGGCCCGCGCGCCGGGCAGAGCGCGCTGCGGCGCGGCGACGGCTCCACCGTGCACAGCCACTTCTTCGGCCAGTCCTCGTTCTCGACGTACGCGCTGACCTGGGCGGACGCCCTGGTCGTCGTGCCGCCGTCGGCCCCGCTGGAGCTGCTCGGCCCGCTGGCCTGCGGCATCTCCACCGGCGCCGGGGCGGTGTTCAACACCCTCCAGCCCCGCACCGGATCGAGCCTCGTCGTCTACGGCGTCGGCGCGGTCGGCCTGGCCGCCGTCATGGCCGCCCGGCTGTCCCCCGCGACGACGATCATCGCCGTGGACCGGCACGCTTCCAGGCTCGCGCTGGCCACCGAGTTCGGCGCCACCCACACCGTCAACGCCGGCGAAACGGACCCCGTCGAGGAGATCCAGCGCATCTGCGAAGGCCCCGCCGACTACGCCTTGGAATGCACGGGCGTGATCGACGTCGTCCGGCAGGCCGCCGACAGCATCGGCATGCTCGGCACCTGCGTGCTCATCGGCGGCGCGCCCGCCGGCGCCGAGTTCGCCCTCGACCACCTGACCACGCTGTGGGGCAAGCGCGTCGTCGGCACGCTCGGCGGCAGCGGCCGCAGCGCCGTCCTCATCGGCGCCCTCGTCGAACTGCACCGCCAGGGGCGCTTCCCGTTCGACCGCCTCGTCCGCTTCTACGACCTGGCCGACATCGACCGCGCGCTCGACGACAGCCGCCGCGGCGAGGTGCTCAAACCCGTGCTCCGCATGAAGCACTGACACACGACAGAAGAAGGAGAACCGCCGTGGGACTGCTCGACAGCGTCGACTGGCAGGGAAACATCTTCAAGAACGGTGCGTGGACGGCGGCGCACGGCGGCGACTACGCCGTGGTCGAGCCCGCCACCGGCGCCGAGCTCGGCCGGATGGGGCAGGCCACCGCCCAGGACGTCGCCGAGGCCGCCGCGAGCGCGGCCGAGGCGCAGCGCGACTGGGCCGCGCTGCTGGCGCCTATCCCCCTCTGACGCCGCCGACGCAGAGGGTAAGGTAGAGCCAGCGGGTCCCCCGACCACGAAACAAACAACACCGA
>NZ_JABXFD010000550.1 GCF_013372625.1 Actinomadura sp. BRA 177 | reverse complement strand
TGTGTGTGTGCGTTGTGGTTTGTCTGTGTTCTGTTTTTTTTTTTAGTTGATACGCCGGCTCCCAAGGCCTACTCTATCCTCTTCGTGGGCAGCGGCAGATGTGTATAAGAAACGGCAGCTCGTCGGCGTTCGGCTTCACCACGTCGGGACGTCCGGCGACGCCGAGCCGCAGCGCCTCCCCGTCGGCGTCCAGGATCACCGGGCCGGCGGCGCGCCGGGCCAGCTCGGCGTAGGCGTCCGGCGGGACGCCCGGGGGCAGGCTCCCCGACAGCACGATCACGGCGGCGTCGCTGGTCAGGGACTCGTAGCGGGCGAGGAACCCGTCCCATTCGGCGGCGGTCACGGTGGGGCCCGGCTCGCAGAACATCGTGACGTCGGGGCCGACGACCGTGACCGTCCGGCGTGATTCGGCGGCCACCGGGCTGAACGACGCAGGCACGCCGAGGGAGGCGAGCCCCTCCTCGATCTGCCGTCCCGCCGCGCCGCCGGACAGCCCGGTCGCGACCACCTCGTGGCCGAGGCCGCGCAGCACCCGCGCCACGTTGACGCCCTTGCCGCCCGGCCGCCGATGCACCGCCGCCACCCGGTTGACCTCGCCGGACCGCGCGTCCGGCACCTCGTAGGTGTCGTCGAGCGCCGCGTTCAGCGTGACGGTGACGATCACGCGTCGGCGTCCAGGATCACCGACCGGGTCAGGTGGCGGGGCCGTTCGGGGTCGAGCCCGGCGGCCTCCGCGCGCGCGACCGCGAGCCGCTGTGCCCGGATGAGGTCGGCGAGCGGGTCGGCGGCGGACGCGCACAGCGTCCCGCCGGTCGCCGCAACCTGCTCGGCGAGCCCGTCCGGGAGGCCGCCGAACATCCACACCGCCCGGCCGGGGCCGGTGATGCTGATCGGGCCGTGCCGGTACTCCATCGCCGGGTACGCCTCCGTCCAGAAGCCCGCCGCCTCGCGCATCTTCAGCGCGGCCTCCCGCGCGATCCCGACCGTCCAGCCGCGGCCGAGGAACGTGACCTGCTCCGCGTCCAGCAGCTCCGGCGGCAGCGGGTCGGTCACGGCGGCCTCGGCGTCGGCGATCGCGGCCGTGAGGTCCTCGCCGAGGTGGGCGCGCAGCAACGCGAGCTGCGTGGTGGCGAACCGGGTCTGGACGACCGACTCCTCGTCGGCGAACTCCAGCGCGATCACCCGTCCGGCGCTCTTGGACACCGGGGTGTCCGGGTCGGCGGTGATCGCGGTCGTCCGCACGGTGCCGCCGAGCCGGTCCAGGACGTCCAGGACCTCGGTCGTCGTCCCCGACCGGGTCAGCGCCAGCACCCGGTCGTAGCGGCGGCCGGGCGGCATCTCCGAGGCGGCGAACGCGTCGGTCTCGCCGTGCCCGCCGTCCTCGCGCAGCGCGGCGTACGCCTGCGCCATGAACAGCGAGGTGCCGCATCCGACGACCGCCACCCGCTCCCCGCGGGCCGGAAGCGCGTCCCGGACCCGCCCCGCCAGCGCGGCGGCCCGTCCCCAGCACGCCGGCTGCGCGGCGATCTCGGACATGATGCGGTTGCCGGTCATGAAATCTCCTGACTTGTATCGACTGTTGGGTACATGGGGGATCGGCGCCCGGTGTCAGCCCTTGAGGCCGCTGAACGACATCGTGGCGATGAAGTGGCGCTGCGCCACCAGGAAGGCGATCAGCAGCGGCGCGGTGGCGAGCGTGTTGCCCGCCATCAGCGACGACCACTCGGTGTGCCGCGTCCCGGAGAACGTCGACAGGCCCATCTGCAGCGTGAACGTGCTCTCGGAGTTGATCGCGATCAGCGGCCAGATCAGGTCGTTCCACGAGCCGAGCAGCGTGAAGACGACCAGCGTGGCGATCGCCGGGCGGGCCATCGGCAGCACGATCAGGAAGAACACCCCGAGCCGCCCGCAGCCGTCGATCCGCGCCGCCTCCTCCAGCTCATGCGGCACCGACAGGAAGAACTGCCGCATGAGGAAGACGCCGAACGCGCTCGCCAGCCACGGCACGAACGCCGCGCCGAGCGTGTCGATGAGCCCCAGCACCCGGAACATCAGGAACGTCGGGATCATCAGCAGCTGCACCGGGATCATGATCGTGACCATCACGGCGAGGAACCCGAGCCGGCTCCCCGCGAACCGCAGCCGCGCGAAGCCGTAGCCCGCGAGCGAGCACAGCACCACGTGCGACAGCACGGCCACCGCCGACACGATCAGCGTGTTCAGGAACCAGCGCGGATAGTCGTTCTCGGTGAGGACCTTCCGGTAGCCGCCCAGGTTGATGTGGTCCGGCAGCAGCCGCGGCGGCAGCCGGTTCAGGTCGGCGTCCGGCATCAGCGACGTCAGCACCATCCACACCAGCGGCGCCGCGAACAGTACCGCCACCGGGATGAGGACGACGTGCAGCATCCAGCGGCGGTTCGCCCCGATCATGACCGGGCTCCCGCCGCCGTGCCTGCGGACCGCCGCAGCATGACGGCCGACACCACCAGCGTCACCACGAACAGCGCGTACGCCACCGCCGCCCCGTATCCGGCGTTGAACTGCTTGAACGCCTGCTCGTAGAGGTAGTAGACGAGCACCGAGGTCGAGTCGAGCGGCTGTCCCTTGGTCGTCGTGTAGACCAGGTCGAACAGCTGCAGCGCGGTGATCATCTGCCAGATGACGACGAACGTGGTCGCCGGCCGCAGCTGCGGCAGCGTCACGTTCCGGAACGCCTGCCACGGGTTCGCGCCGTCCACGAGCGCCGCCTCTTGCAGCTCGCGCGGGACGTCCTGCAGCGCGGCGAGGTACACCACGACCGGCAGCCCGACCGACCACCACAGCGAGATCGCCACCAGCGTGTAGAGCGCCTGGTCCGGGTCCTGCAGGAATCCCGCGTTGGACAGCCCGAGCAGCTTCACGCCGCTGTTGACGACGCCGAACTCGGGATCGAGGACGAAGTTGGAGAGGATGCCGACCGCCGCCGCCGACGTCACGTACGGGACGAAGATGCACGTCCGGTAGAAGCCGATCCCGCGGATCCGCTGGTTCAGCGCCACCGCGAGCGGCAGCCCGATCAGCACCGACCCCGGCACGTACAGGACGGTGTAGACGGCCGTGTGCCACGCCGCGTCCCGCAGCGCGGGGTCGTGCACCATCTCCCGATAGTTGGCCAGCCCGACGAACTCGCCGCTGGAGATCAGGTCGCTGTCGTGCAGCGACAGCCACAGCGCCCAGACCGCCGGGAACAGCGACAGCCCGACGACGACGAGCGTGGCCGGACCCACGAACCCCCAGCCCACCAGGTGCGGCATCAGGCGCCGGCGCGTCGTCCCCTTCCGCCCCGCCGCGTGCGTCGTCCGCGCGAGGCGGGGCGGAGCGGTGCCCACCGTCATGTCACTTTTCCTTGGCGAGCAGCTCGTCGGTGCGCTTCGCCGCCTCGCCCAGCGTCTCGCTCGCGGGCGTCCCGGCGATCAGCGACCTGGTGATGGCGTTGCCGACCGCCTCGGAGAACTTCGCGTAGGCGGCGCTGCTCGGCCGGGCCTTCTTGGCGTTGTCCAGGTTGGCGACGAACTCGGCCGCCCCCGGGAAGTCGTCGACGTACTTCTCGTACTCGGGCAGCCGCGTGGTCGCCTTGCGCAGCGGCAGGTTGCCGACCGCGAGGGACCAGGCGGCGTCCTGCTCCGGCTCGGCCAGCCAGGCGGCGAACTCCGTGGCCGCCTTCGCGCGCCGCGACCCGTTGTCGAACAGCACCCAGAAGTCCGGGCCCGAGATCGTCTCGTGGTTCCCGTTGTAACCGGGCAGCGGGACGACCCCGTAGTCGATCTTGTGCTCCCGGAAGTCCAGCAGCGCGAACGGGCCGGTCACCACCATCGCGACCTTGCCGGACTGGAACAGCGGCAGGAACTTCTCGCCGTTCTGGTCGAGGTACACCGACTTGTCGTCGCGGGCCATGCCGCGCCACAGGTCGAGCGCTGCGGCGGCCTGCGGGGTGTTGAACGCGGCCTTCTTCCCGTCCGGGGTCAGGATGTCGCCGCCCTGCTGCCACAGCATCGGCCACAGCCGCCACACCGTGTCCTCGGCGCCGCTCACCGGGTAGGTGGTGCCGTAGATCTTCTTGCCCGGGTCGGTCAGCTTCCTGGCGGCGTCGCGGAAGTCCTGCCAGGTCCAGTCGGGCTTGGGGTAGGTGACGTGCGCGGCGTCGAACAGCTTCTTGTTGTAGACCACGCCCAGGTTGTCGATCACGGCCGGGATCCCGACGACCTTGCCGTCCACGGTGGCGGCGGCGCGCTCGGACTCCCAGAAGTCGTCCCACCCGAAGGCCGGGTCCTTGACGGTGTCGGTGAGGTCGACGACCTTGCGGTTCCCGGCCAGCGTCGCCGTCCACGACCCGTACATGTAGGCGATGTCGGGGGCGTCGCCGCCGGCCAGCGCGGCGGTGACCTTCTGCAGCATGTTGTCGACGTTGCTGGTGCCGAGCTGGGGGACGATCTCGACGTCCGGGTGCGCCGCGGAGTACGCGGCCGCGAGCTTCTTGATCGGCTCGTCGTACGGCGCCGCCTGCCCGTGCCACCAGGTGATCTTCACCTTGCCGCCGTCCGCGTCGCCGCCGCCGCACGCGGCGGCCGTCACGGCGAGCAGTGCCGCCGCCGCGAGCGCCACCGCGCCGCGCAGTCTGTTGGCCATCGGCCCTCCCGGGGGTGTGATGTGATCCGAGACTCTATGCTTGCTTCTGCTCGAAAGTGAAGAGAAAGAAGCAGAAAACATCATTCAGGGTGGGAAACGATGTCTGATCTGCGCGAGCTGCGGCTGGCCGACTACATTCCGCGCCCGAGCGTGGAGCTTCCGGGGAGCCGCGTGCCGCGTCCCCGGTTCCGGTGCGTGGACGCGCACAACCACCTCGGCCGGTGGCTCACCGAGGACGGCGGCTGGATGGCACCGGAGGTCGGCCTGCTCATCGCGCTGATGGACGAGCACCACGTCGACGCCATCGTGAACCTGGACGGTATGTGGGGCGAGGAGCTGTCGGCCAACCTCGACCGCTACGACCGCGCCCACCCCGGCCGGTTCCGCACCTTCTGCCAGCTCGACTGGAACCTGCTGCGCGAACACGACGGGATCGAGCACCTTGTGAGCAGCCTTGCGAACTCGCGGACGCTCGGAGCGCGCGGCCTCAAGGTCTGGAAGACGCTCGGCCTCCACTACACGGGACCGGACGGCCGCCTCGTCCTGCCGGACGACCCCATGCTCGCCCCGGTCTTCGACGCCGCCGGCGACCTAGGCCCGCCCGTGCTGATCCACACGGCCGACCCCGTGGCGTTCTTCGCGCCCGTCGACCGGCACAACGAACGCCTGGAAGAACTGCTGGCCAACCCCGGCTGGCACTTCGGACGTCCCGGCCTGCCCACGTTCGCCCGGCTCATGGACGCCCTGGAGGGCCTCGTCACCGCGCACCCGCGCACCACGTTCATCGGCGCGCACGTCGGCTGCTACGCCGAAGACCTGCGGTGGGTGTCACGGATGCTGGACGAGCACCCCAACTTCCACATCGACATCGCCGGCCGCATCGCCGAGCTGGGCCGCCGCCCCCGCGCGGCCCGCGCACTGCTGCTGCGGCATCCGGACCGCGTCCTGTTCGGCACCGACGCGTTCCCGCTGTCGGCATCGTCCTACCCGGCGCACTTCCGGTTCCTGGAGACGGCCGACGAGCACTTCCCCTACTCGCCGGAGGAGGAGGTGCCGCCGCAGGGCCGGTGGACCGTCTCCGCCCTCGACCTGCCTGCGGACGTCCTGGAGATGGTCTACGCAGGCAACGCGCTGCGTCTTCTTCAATGACGTTGCCGGACTACGCGGACGAAACGGACGTCCAGGTCGGTGCCGCGGCCGGTGACGATGCGGAAGTCGGTGCTGCCGGTGAGGCGGTCGGCGAACGTGGCCCGCGGGAGCCGGAACGTCGCGGTTTTCCACTTCCCGTCGCCCGTGCGCCGCACCCGTGGCGTGCGGCCGTCCTGGTGCTCGATCCACCAGGCGCCCTTGCCCGCGTCCCGGTACGTCACCTTTATCTGCACCGGCCCACGCCGGCCGTGCAGGAAGCGGTCGTCCAGGTCGAAGTACAGGGACGTCTGCCCGTGCGCGCGGTCGGTGCTCAGTCCCTCGTAGGCGGTGCCGTTCTCTTCGGTGAGGGCGCCCGTGTGGACGTCGGCGGTTGAGCGGCGAGCGTTCCCGTCCGGGCCGACATCGCGTTGCACGAGCCAGCGTTCGAGATTGCGCACCCAGGGTTTGCCGACCCACTCGCGGTCACCGGTGAAGGGGCCTGTGTTGTCGCGCCAATAGGTGTCCTCGGCGTCGCGCAGCGCCGCCCACGCGTCCGGTGACGTGGACGCGGTCTTGCCGATGCTCAGCCGCACCCATCGCCAGTGGTCCGGATACTCCTTCATGTAGGACGGCCCCGGCACCACGTAAATCCAGTTCATGCGCAACTGGAGCGCCTTCAGGTTCGACTGCCGGACGGCGTAGTACGGGTCGTCCGTGGTGTATCCGCAGTCGTTGTAGCACTCGTTCTCAGTGGCGACGATGTGCTTTCCGTCGTGCACGGGCATGCTCTCGTCCACCGTCAGGTGCCCGTCGGGCTCGATACGGCTGCCGTAGGAGGGCGCCTCATTGAGGTGGAAGTTGAACTCCTCGGTGATGCCGGTGCGGATGCCGAGGCCCGCGTCCACCGCCTGCCTGGCGAACAGGTCCGTTTTCGAGCCCCACGGCCCCCACGGGTAGTCCTCGCCGGTGAACACGAGCTTGTCGCTGTACGGGCCGAAGATATCGACCAGATCCCGCCACGCGTGCCGGTACCACGAGCGGTACTTCTCGAACGTCAGCCCTTTCTCGGCGGCCTGGCTGATGATGTCGTAATCGAACTCCGCCCAGGTGAACGCGCCCGGTACGTAGACGAACTTCAGCCGAGGGTCGGCGCGCAGCCCCTTCTCGACGAACAGCTTCTTGTAGACGCCGAGGAGACGTCCCCACACGCATTCGTTCCAGATCGGCAGGTGGTACTGGCTGTCGTAGTCGGGGCCGACCGCCTGCACACCGCACTCGTCGGCGACCCATTCGGGCGCCCATTCCGTCCCGCTGGCGAAGACGCGCATCCAGAACGGCCGGTGGTCGGCGAGCTGTTCGCGGAGCGACGCGAAGTCCATGTCCTGTGCGACGCCGGTCGTGCCGGTGACCAACTGCCCGGGGTTGTCCGGCTGGAGCTGGCGCCAGGTCAGGTCCACGCTACGCGTGTCGACATGGGCCTTCGGTGCCGCCTCCTCGGAGAAGAACCCCGAGTTCGCCGACGGCCGCACCCAGCCCGGCAGCGTCCAGTCGTCCCCCGGCCGCACCTTCACGCTGCCGGTCACGGCGCTCGCCGGACCCGCCCCGGCCAGCGTGAACACGACGGAAAGGCCCGCGAGGGCGGCGATCGTCCGCTTCACGACAGACCGGTTCGGCGCAGCGGCTCGGGCAGCAGGTCCCCGTGCGCCTTCACCATTTCGTCGCACAGCGTCCAGATCTCCTCCAGCGTGAGCGTAGCCGCCGTGTTCGGATCCGCCATCGCCGCGTGCCTGATGTGGTCGGGACGTCCCTCCATCGCCGCCCTGACCGTCAGCTCACCGACGCTGACGAACGACCGGTTCAGCGCCGCGCACTGGGGCGGCAGGTCGCCGATGGCCGTCGGCTGCACGCCTTGCGCGTCCACTAGGCAGGGCACCTCGACCGCGCAGCCCTCCGGCAGGTTGCCGATCAGGCCCCGGTTCGCGACGTTGCCGTAGACGACCCGCGGGCGACCGGTGACCATGCTGTGGATGATCTGCGGCGCGTACTCCATGCTTCCCTCGACCGGGATCGGCTCGCCCGCAGCAAGCGCCGCTCGCGTCGCCGCGTAGTCGCGCAGGTTCTCCTCGCTGACCCGGATGTACTCGTCCACCGGGATGCGCAGCCGCTCGATCTCCGCGTCGTGCCGCAGGAACCACGGGACGTACTCCGACGAATGCTCGCTCGTCTCGGTCGGGTAGTAGCCGAGCCGCCGGTACATCTCGACCCGCACCCGTCGCCGCAGCTCCGGATCGCGCTCGATCGCCTCGTCCAGCAGCGGGTACAGGTCTTCGCCGTTCCGCTGGAGCTTCAGCACCCACGCCTGGTGGTTGACGCCCGCCGCCAGGTACGAGATCTCCTCGTACGGGACGCCGACGAGTTCGGCGAGGTCGCGCGTCGTCCAGTACACCGAATGGCACAGCCCCACCGCGTTGCGGACGGGCGTGGCGGCGGCCAGGTACCAGACGTTCATCGCCATCGGGTTGGTGTAGTTGAGCAGCCAGGCGTCCGGGCAGCAGGCCGCCATGTCCGCCGCGATGCCGTCCAGCACAGGGAACGTGCGCAGCGCCCGGAAGATCCCGCCGACCCCGACCGTGTCGGCGATCGTCTGGCGGAGCCCGAACCGCGCCGGGATCTCGAAGTCGGTGACCGTCGAGCCGTGCCCGCCCACCTGGATCATGTTGATCACGAAGTCGGCGCCGTCCAGGGCCGCCCGCCGCTCCAGATGGGCGGAGATCACCGGGCGGGCGCCGCGCGCCTCGGCGATCTTCCGCGCCGCCGCCTCGGCGGTCGCCAGCCGCTCGGCGTCGATGTCGTGCAGCGCGATGTGCGCGTCCGCCAGTTCGGGGAACGCCAGCAGATCCGCGAGCAGGGACTGCGTGAACACCACGCTCCCCGCCCCCACGAAGGCGATCTTGGTCATCGGACGGTCCTCTCGGGGAGACGGGCCGCCGCGGCGGCCTCTTTCCAGGTGGGCTGGGCGGCGGTGCCCCCGTACGCGCGGGTGGACAGCGCCCCGGCCGCCGCCGCCACCGCGAGCGAGTCCGGCAGGCCGAGGCCGCGCAGCCGCCCGGCCAGGAGACCGGCGTCGAACGAGTCGCCGGCCCCGACGGTGTCGAGGGGCTCGGCCGGCATGGGAGCGGCCCGCACGGGTTCCCCGTCCCACGCCAGCGCGCCCGCCGCCCCGCACTTGATCACCGGCAGCGGCCCGCGCGAGGCCAGCATGCGCGCGGCTTCGGCCAGGTCATCGGTTCCGGCGATGGCGCGGGCTTCGGCCTCGTTGGGCAGCAGCACGTCGGTCATGGCGAGCACGGCGTCCAGCCCGTCCCACCGCCCGGACGGGTCGTCGTTGGTGTCGAGCGAGGTGGTCGCCCCGGCGGCGCGCGCCGCCGCGAACAGGCCCGGCAGCCCGGCCGCGAGCCCCGGCTGCAGGAAGTACGACGCGGCGTGCACATGCCGGACGCCTTCCAGCACCGTGGCCGGGACGTCCTCCGCCGTCATCTCCGGCAGCGTCCCGAGCGCGGTCAGGATCGCGCGGTCGCCGCCCTCGTTGAGGATCACCGTCAACCCGGTCGGGCGGGACGGATCGACGGTGCACGCCGACACGTCCACGCCCCTTCGCGTCAGCGCGTCGAGCACGAACCGCCCGGCGGCGTCGTCTCCGACCCGTCCGGCGAACGCGGTGCGCAGCCCGAGCCGCGCCGCGCCGCACGCCATGATCGCCGCCGACCCGCCCAGCGCCAGCTCGCCGTGCCGGACCAGCTCCTCCCGCTGCCCGAACGCCGGCCGGCGCGGCGCGTCCACCAGCACCACGTCGGGGTTCGCGTCCCCGACCACCAGCAGGTCGAACCTTGTCGCCACCGGACCTCCTGCGCGTTCACGCTCAAAACTCCCGCTAATCATCCACAAGCGAACACCACCGCACAACCCCGGCGACGTCCCCGGGGCCGGTGGTGCCGCTGCGGCGGACGGGGCGCTCGGACGGCCGGCCGACCAGCGCCCGAGCCTTTCTGGGCGCGGAATTCGGTATGGCGTGAACTGTTTTACCGGATTACCACCCCGATAACTTCCGGACGTTCCGGAGATGCATTCCCCCGTTCTCGGTCGCTGAATGCGGCCGATGCATCGCACGATGTGAAAGGGCGTGGGAATGAAGCTGGTGAGAGCGTGGGCGGCCGTCGTCATGGCCGCCGCCACCGGGGTATTCGGAATCGCCGTTCCGGCGAATGCGGAAACGGCGGGCGCCCCCGGTTGCCGGCCGGGGGTCGCGGCCCTGGAACTGCCCGCCGGAAAGGTGCACTCGGGTGCCGGGGCGACCGGCACGGTCCGGCTGGACTGCGCCGGGCACCGGGCCGTCAGGGTGGCCCTCACGTCCGCGGACCCGGCCTGGGTGGGCGTGCCCGCGCGGGTCACCGTCCCGGCGGGACGGACCGCGGCCGCCTTCCCGATCCGGACGTACCAGCCCGACTACATTTACGGTGATTTCAACGTCCTGATCACCGCGAAGATGCGGCGCCAGGAAATCAGCCGGCCACTGGCGCTCCAGCCCGGCCTCAAGTTCCTGCAGGCCGACACGTCGGTGATCAGCGGCGACAGCGTCTTCCTGAACTTCGGGGTGAACGGCACCGCACCCGAAGGCGGAATGACCGTCCAGTTCGAGAGCGACAACGAGGCGCTCAGCCTGCCCGCGTCCATCACCATTCCGCGGGGTGCACTCGGCCTGGCCGGATCCTATGGGAAGACCGTTCGCATTCCGCAGGACGCCGAGGTCACGATCACCGCAAGACTGCCCGGCCAATCCCTGACGGCCGTCGTGGCGGTGCAGGCGTGGACGTACAATCCCGGCGACTGGAGCCTCACCGGATCGGGAACCATGTACGGCGGCGGCTTCACCTACAACATGACCCTCGACCTGCCGAACCTCGTCCCGCACGGCGGCGTGAATGTGACCTTCACCTCGGACAACCCGAGGATGAACCTGCCCTTCCCGATGCCTCTCACGGAAGGGACCAGCGGAGCGCTGCCCGTGCAGATCTCCGCGCCCTACGACATCGACGGCGAGGTCACGATCACCGCGACCATCGAGGGCGTGGGAAGCACGAGCCACACTGTCCGCGTCCATCCGGGGCTCAAGGAGGTGGAGTTGCCGTGGCCGCTCTACGGCGGCCAGACCTTCGAAGGGACGGTCCACCTCGGCACCGTCACGAGTGAGCCGCTCACCGTCAGGTTGACGACCGACGATCCCGTCCTGCAGGTCCCCGCCGAGGTCGTCGTCCCGGCCGGTGCCTCCTCGGCGACGTTCACCGGCACGACCGCCGACGTGCAGGAGTTCGTGACGGTCACGCTGACCGCCGAACTGGGCGGCACCCGCCGGGAGTGGATGGTCTTCGTCGACCCCGCACCCGAATAGGACGCCCATAGAAAGACCCGCGCCGGGGCGTCCCGGCGCGGGCCGATGGGGTCACCAGCCTTGCAGGCCGGCGCCGTAGGGGTAGAGCGGGTCGCCGTAGCCGGTGGGCGGCGGCTGGCCCGCGTCGATGTGGGCGCGGATGTCGGCCCGCTCGGCGGCGGTCGCGCCGAGGTCGTAGGGGATGTTCCAGTCCTCGACGGCGTCCTCGGGCCGGTCGATTCCGCCCGGCTTGAGGATCTGGTCGACGCTGCGCGGAAGCTGCCAGGGCAGCCGCCCGCGCGGCGTGTAGTCGCCGAACAGCAGGCTCGCCGTCGCCGGCCCGACCTCCTCGCCGCCCCGGTAGGTCATCACGATGGCGTCGGCGAGGCCGTTCCATTCGCTGATGACGGTCGGGCGCGGCAGGTCCATCACCACGACCACCGGCACGCCCTGGTCGTGGAACTGCCTGATGAGGGCGAGCTGGTCGGGCGGCAGGTAGGGCTGCTCGTTCACCCAGGCCGTCCGGTGCGTGTAGGACGGTTCGCCGACCGCGACGACGGCGAGATCAGGTGACGCGGCGCTGTCCTGATGGACGGTCACCCCCGCTTTCGCCGCCCGTGCCTTGATCGCGTCCAGCAGGTTGAGCGAGCCGTAGTTGGAGTGGAAGTAGCTCGTCCAGATGCAGCACGCGGCGCCGTCGGTGGCGCGCGGCCCCGCCACCACGATGTCGTCTCCTTCCTTCAGCTTGATCGGCAGGACGCCGTCGTTCTTCAGCAGCGTGATCGACTCGCGCGCCGCCTGGTTCGCGAGCGCCACATAGGACGGCTGGTGGAACCGGTACGGCCCGTTCACCGGGTCGCCGTACGGCTGGTCGAAGATGCCCAGCTTGAACTTCAGCCGCAGGACGCGGGTGACCGCGTCATTGATCCGGCTGACGGGGACCTGCGCGATGAAGTCGCCCATGGAGAACCCGGACGCGCCCGGGTCGGCGCCGCCCATCACGTCCGACCCGGCGTTGGCCGCGCTCACCCACGCGCCCGACGGCAGCCAGTCGGTCGTGATCAGCCCGGTGTAGCCGAGGTTGTCGCGCAGGTACCGCAGGATCGGCGCGCTGTTCCCGGCTCCCGGACCGCCGGGATCGAGATAAGAACTGCCCGCGTACCCCGGCATGATGTTCACGGCGCCGGCGTCGAGCGCCGCCCGCCAGGGGATCATGTGGTACTTGATCGTCACCGCGTCGTAAGTGATGCCGGACTCGCCGCCGGCGCCCTCGCCCGGCCAGTGCTTGACGGTCGCGAGGACGGAGCCGGGGTTCAGCTCCGGCCCGCCCTGCAGCCCCGCGACCAGCGCCCGCACCTGAGCGGCCGCCACCTGCGCGTTCTCGCCGTTGCCCTCCTGGATGCGCGGATACAGCACCTTGGTGCCGACCTCCGCGAGTGGTCCGAGGACACCGCGCGCTCCCACCTCCAGTTCCTCGCGGCGCTGCATGTCGCCGAGCTTGTAGTCGAGCGGGTAGTTCTTCCCCGCCGCCAGAGCGCTCTGCAGGGGATAGGTCGTCTCATAGCCCGCGATCGTGTCGCCGGCCGAGACCGGCGGGATCCCGAGCCGGGTGCCCGCCGCGCTGCGCAGCACGGTGTCGAGATCGTTCGGCTGTGCCGGGCCGAAATGCCAGCCGGACGCGGCGTACGTCTGCGCGTTGTAGAACATCTGGTACGCCTTCTCCTCGGTGGTCATCCGTCCGAGAAGGTCGTTCACGCGGTCTTCCACGGGCCGCCGCCAGTCCTCGTACGGCTCGATCGAGCCGTTCTTGTTGAGGTCGCGGGCCCCGTTGATCACGTTGACGCCGTCGTCCACGGTCTCGATCTCGGGGAGGTAGACGCTGAACGTGCGGATGTTCGACGTGGTCCGCGCGCCGGAGCCGCTCACCGCGACGACGTACCACTTGTACGTCCACCGGTCGCGGATGTCCCAGGACGGGGTGTAGCTCGTCCCGGACGTCTCGGCGACCTTGGTGTAGAGGTCCAGCAGCGAGCCGGACGCGGTGAAGTCGTAGTCGGTGCGGCTGACGTTGATCCACACCTCGTAGCGCGCGGTGCCGGAGACGCCCGCCCAGGTCAGGGCGGGACGCCGGGTGTTCGTGACCATCGCGTGGTCGGCGGGCGCCGACAGCGCGAACTGGCCCGTCGTCCCGGGTGCCTTCGTCGGCGGGGACAGCAGCGGGGGAGTGGTGGACGACGAGTCGACGCTGCCGAAGACCTGGAACTCCCAGAGCGAGTACCCGTACCCGGTCGCGCGCTTCGTTCCCGTGAACCGGATGTAACGGCCTTTACCGCTGACGCCGAGTGTCTCGGTACCTCCCTTGCCGGTGGTCGTGGAATAGATGGTCGTCCAGGAGTTCCCGTCGTTGGACACGTCAAGGTGGTAGCCGGTCGCGTAGGCCGCCTCCCAGTTCAGGACGACCTGGCTGATGCTCCTGCTCTCGCCCAGGTCGATCCGCACCCACTGCGGGTCGCTGAAAGCGCTGGACCACCGGGTGCCGGTGTCGCCGTCCACCACTGCGGCCGCCGGGAAGGCACCGCTCTCGGTGGACGAGGCCGCCACGGGCCGGCCCTGGGAGAGCAGCGTGGCCGCGTGCGCGGTGCGTCCGGGGACGGCTAGCAGCGCGGCGAGCACCGCCAGGACCGCGAGGACGCTCGTGAACCGCCGTGGTGCGGTCATCGTAACCTCCGGTTACCAGCCGACGGCGAGCAGGAGGTACTGCGGGTCGCCGTGCGAGACGAAGGAGGAGCGCCCGGAGTAGTCGTCGTACGGGAACCCGTAGGCGAGGTGGCCGATCGCGTGGTCGTGCCAGAACTTCGCGTAGTAGTTCGCCGGCGCGGCCTTGTAGAACAGCGACGGGTCGGACCACTGCGACTGCGGCAGCTGCGCGACGTGCCGGTTGATCGCCGAGCACCTGGCGGGGTCCTCCCGGAGCGGCCCCGAGCAGCCGGTGACCTCCTGGGTCGTGGCCGAGACGCCGACGGACGCGGCGTAACCGGTGAAGTAGCCCGCGTGTGCGCCGCCCGGCTGGAACACGGCCGCGTTGCCGGGCGCCGGGATCCGGTACGGGGCCTCGACGGTGGCGAGGGAGTCGAACTCGGCCGGGACCTCGTTGATGAACCGCTGGAAGGTGGCCGAGCGGTCCTCGGCGAAGGTGGCCTGGTCCTCGCCGACGGACACGTCGTACCCGTCGTGCGCGTGCAGCCGCATGGCGATCTTGAGGCCGAAGCCGTCGACCCGGGTGGTGTTGCCGTTGAAGACGTCGTTGCCGACCGTGAACTCGATGAAGTCCTGGTAGCGGCTGTTCGGTGAGCCGAGGTAGAAGTACATCCGGCCGGCCGAGTTGACCGGCATGTCCAGGTAGGGCTGCTCGGCGATGGAGTGCGTCTGGCCGTTGAAGCTCCAGTACACCTGGCTGTCGGGGTACTTCCCGTTCGTCCGGTTGAGGACCTTGACCGTGAGGACGTTCCGCGCCGGCGGGATGTTCGACGTGTCGCCCCAGAAGTCGTCGTCGGTCGGCGGCGTCGTCGACCCCGCCGTGTGCACGGCCATGCCGAACAGGGAGTAGCCCCACTGGGTGGCGCGGGCTGTCCCGTACATGCGGATGTAGCGGCCGTTACCGGTGATGTTGAGGGTTTGGTTTCCGCCGGTTGCGTTGGTGGTGGAGTAGATGGTCGTCCAGTTGGAGGCGTTGTTGGAGGTCTGGATCTGGAAGGCCTTGCCGTAGGCGGCTTCCCAGTTGAGGACGACCTGGCAGATGTCCTGGCTGGTTCCGAGGTCGACTTGGAGCCATTGGGGGTCGCTGAAGGCGCTGGACCAGCGGGTTCCGGAGTTGCCGTCGACGGCGTTGGAGGCGGGGAAGGACGCGTTCTCGCTGGACGAGGCGGTCGCCGGACGGTTCAGCGCCGCGTCCGACGTGCCGCACGCGGCGGCGTTCGCCGAGGCCGCCGTCAGCGCCAGGGATCCGGGCAGGAGGAGCAGCAGGGCGGTCATCGCCGAGGGGAGCTTCATGGGCATCTCCACGTTCGAGGGGGTGGGTTCCCTGCAGGCCCGCCCGACCAGCGGGCCCGCAGGGGTGGTCAGCCGCGGATCAGGGGAAGCTGACGACGTTGGCCGGGATGGTGTCCGTGCCGGACGCCTCCCCGCCGGTGTCGTTGATGA
This sequence comes from Actinomadura sp. BRA 177, assembly GCF_013372625.1. Taxonomy (GTDB): domain Bacteria; phylum Actinomycetota; class Actinomycetes; order Streptosporangiales; family Streptosporangiaceae; genus Spirillospora. The sequence continues at coordinate 1,785 of NZ_JABXFD010000550.1, read as the reverse complement.
CGTGGCGGATCGTGCCGTTGCCACCCAGCGACACCGTCAGCAGGTCGTGGAACCGGACGCCCGGGCGGTTCGGCACCTCGAAGCCGCGCGCGGCCACGATCGACGGGTTGACGTTGAAGTAGCAGTAGCTGCCGAGGCCCCAGCCCTCGTGGGTGGTGACCGAGTCGGCGACCTTGTAGGCGGCGTAGCCGTCCGGCGAGTCGCCCCGCCAGGCGGACTGGCTCGGCGGGTCGTACGGCATCTCGTTCTGGAAGAAGATCGTCTTGCCGCCGTTGCCGTTCCACACCAGCTGGTACTTCTGGTAGTGCTCGACGAACAGCCCGTACGCGGTGACGTCGTCGCCGTTGACGATCACCCCGTTGTCGGCGGTGTTGACCGTCCAGCCGACCCCGGACCCGTGGTCGGCGCGCCACGCCCAGATGTGGTCGAGCAGCACGTCGTCGCTGTTGACGACCAGGCTCTTGGACGCCTTGCCGGGCCCGGCGCCGCCGATCCGGAAGAAGACGTCCTGCACGGACGTGGGGTCGCCCGCGTGGTCGGCGCCCGAGCCGTCCGGCCCGAGCCGCAGCAGCACCGGCGAGTTGACCGGCCCCGCGTCGAACAGCATCCCGGCCAGCTTGACGCCGCTCACGTCCGCGACCGTCATCGCCGCGACGCCGTTGTCGGGGATCAGCGTCGGGTAGCCGATGCCGAGCACGACGGTGTCGGGCCGCGTCACGTTGATCGTCTGGTTCAGGTGGTAGATGCCGGGCGTGAACAGCAGGTTGAGGCCCTGGCTCAGCGCGCTGTTGATGGTGGCCGCCGAGTCGCCCGGCTTGGCCACGTAGAACTGCGACAGCGGGATCGACGACCCCGGGGTCGAGCCGCCGGCCCAGGTCGTTCCGCGCGAGTTGCGTCGCAGCGACGGGACGAAGACGCGGTAGGAGTTGCCGGAGTCGACGTACAGGTACGGCTTCTCCCTGGTCACCGGGCTCGTGTCCAGCGTCGTGTACGGCGGGTTCGGGAAGCCCTGTGCGGGCGCGCCCTCGACACCGGAGAACACCATGTTCCACACGCCGTTGAGGTTGCCGCCGATCTGGCTGTCGCGGGTCAGCCACTGCTGCTGCGAGTACGGCTGCACCTGGCCGTCGACCTTGGAGTCGGCGATGTAGCCGCCGCTCGCCCAGCCGTAGCCGGACGGCGCGAGGTTCAGGTCGCCGCGCACGTGGATGCGCCGGAACGGCGCCGCCTGCGACACCGCCCACCGGTCCGCGCCGCCGGACGGGCTGATCGACAGGTTCTCGGCGGACCGCCAGAAGTTCTGCGTGGCGTTGCCGCCGAACCATCCCGCGTCCACCGTGACGCCGCCGTTGATGGTGACGTCGTCGGGGTTGCGGCCGAGGCCGGCGATCGAGGTGTAGAAGCCGATGTTCGCGTTGACGTTGTAGCTGCCGGGCTTGAACAGCAGCGCGTACCGGGCCGTCCCGAACTGGTTGCTCTCCTGCTCGCGGAAGACCGCGTCGAGCCTGCCCTGGACGTCGGACGCGCTCATCGACGGGTCGAACACGATCACGTTCGGCCCGAGGTCGCCGCCGCCGGGCAGCGTGCCGCCGCCTCCGTCACCGGTATGCACGGCCATGCCGAACAGGGAGTAGCCCCATTGGGTGGCGCGGGTCGTGCCGTACATGCGGATGTAGCGGCCGTTACCGGTGATGTTGAGGGTTTGGTTTCCGCCGGTTGCGTTGGTGGTGGAGTAGATGGTCGTCCAGTTGGAGGCGTTGTTGGAGGTCTGGATCTGGAAGGCCT
>NZ_JABXFD010000629.1 GCF_013372625.1 Actinomadura sp. BRA 177 | reverse complement strand
TCCGGGCCGCGAGGACGTCCAACAGCTCCCGCGTACTCTCCGCCGCCTCCGGATTGCTCGCGGGTGAAGTGCGTGGCGCTGACCTTCGACGACGGGCCGGCGGAGAGTACGCGGGAGCTGTTGGACGTCCTCGCGGCCCGGAAGGTCAAGGCGACGTTCTTCCTGGTGGGGGAGAACGTCGTGAAGCATCCGGAGCTCGTCCGGCGGGAGCATGAGGCCGGGCACGAGCTCGGCGACCACAGCTACACGCATGCGGATCTCGGCACCGCGTCCAAGAAGAAGGTCATGTCGGAGCTCACGCGGACGCAGGACGCGATCCGGCGGGCGTCGGGGGTCACGCCCGTGCTGCTCCGGCCGCCGTACGGGTCGATGTCCGAGCGGCTGACGAAGATCACGAAGGAGATGGGCCTCGCGCAGGTGCTGTGGACGGTCGACCCGCTCGACTGGGAGCACCGCGACAGCGAGTACGTCGAGAAGCGGGTGCTGAAGTCCGTGAAGCCGGGCTATGTCGTGCTCATGCATGACATCCACCCCACGACGGTGAAGGCCGTCCCGAAGATCATCGACCGGCTGGCCGCCGTGGGGTACACGTTCGTGACCGTGTCCGAGCTGTACGGCGGGAAGCTCGTCCCCGGGAAGGAGTACGGGCAGACCGGCCGCAGGATGGTCCACCGGGACGATTCAGGGGCGGCTCAGGGTCTTCCCTGATGGTCCGGCGGCGCGGCCGTGTCCCAGCATGGGAGGTATGAATAGCAGCGGGGATCTGAGGGTTTCGGACGCCGAGCGCGAACCGGTCATCCAGCGGCTTCAGGGCGCGTACGCCGAGGGACGGCTCGACGAGGACGAGTTCGACATGCGCGTCCAGCTGGCCATCACGGCCAAGACGCGCAATGAGCTGGGGGCCGTCACGCGCGACCTGGCGCCCGTGCCCGTGCCCCCGCCCGGGAAGCCGGTCAGCGAGACGGGGGAGGACCGGATGCTCGCCGCCGCGGCCCACGCAGTGGCGGTCCCGACGCTCTTCGTCGGGCCGCTCGTGCTGATGCTGGTGAGCGGCAAGCGCTCGGAGTACGTCCGGCGGCAGGCGGCGGAGGCGGTGAACTTCCAGCTGACGCTGCTGCTGCTCACGATCGTCACCTTCGGGATCGGCGGCGTCGTGTACGCGGTCGCGTGGGTGCTGTCGGCGGTCGCCGCGGTGTTCGCCCTGACCGGCCAGACGTTCCGCTACCCGTGGATCCTCCGCCTCGTGAAGTGACCCCGCCCCGCGACCGCCGGGCGCGCGTGCGGGGGCCGCGCGGCGATGCCGGCGCGGCTGGAGTGGCGTCGTGGGTTTGTCGGCATAGGCCTTCGGGGAAAGGTTGACGTGGCCGCCCTGTAGCGGTTCTGTCGCCTCCAGGAGACGAAAACGACGCCGATGTGTACGCCTGTGACCTTATTCCCTTCCCGACCTGTGACTCCTGCAACGTCCGAATTATGTGGACCATGCATGGGATGATCGATTAACTGTGTCCGGGAGGGGTAGATGACGGAGCTTGCGGTCAAGGGCGATCACCAGCGCGCGGTGGACGCGCTCAGGCGGTCCTACGCGGCGATCCCGGCGGGCACGCCGGTGCGGCTGGCGAAGCGGACCTCGAACCTGTTCCGGTGGCGCGACCCGGCGGAGGCGCCGGGCCTGGACGTGTCCGGGTTCGACCGGGTGCTGAGCGTCGACCCCGGCGAGCGCACGGCGCAGGTCCAGGGCATGACGACCTACGAGGACCTGGTCGCCGCGACGCTGCCGCACGGGCTGATGCCGACGGTCGTCCCGCAGCTGAAGACGATCACGCTGGGCGGGGCGGTGACGGGGCTCGGCATCGAGTCGACGTCGTTCCGGGAGGGCCTGCCGCACGAGGGCGTCCTGGAGATGGAGATCCTCACCGGGAACGGCGAGATCGTCACGGCGACGCGCGACAACGAGCACGCCGACCTGTTCTTCGGGTTCCCGAACTCGTACGGGACGCTCGGCTACACGCTGCGGCTGAAGATCGAGCTGCGGCCGGTCAGCCCCTACGTCCGGCTCCGCCATCTGCGGTTCACCGACGCCGCCGAGCTGGCCAAGGCGATGGGCGAGATCACCGAGTCGCGGACGTTCGAGGGCGAGTCCGTCGACTTCCTGGACGGGACGGTCTTCAGCGCCGGCGAGCAGTACATCACGCTCGGCTTCTTCGCCGACTCGGTGCCGTACACGTCCGACTACACCGGCCAGCAGATCTACTACCGGTCGATCCAGGAGCGGTCGGTCGACTTCCTGACCGTGCACGACTACATCTGGCGCTGGGACACCGACTGGTTCTGGTGCTCCGGCGCGTTCGGCGTGCAGAACCCGACCGTCCGGCGGCTGTGGCCCGACAAGTACAAGCGCTCGGACGTGTACCGCAAGCTCGTCGCCTACGACCGCCGCTACCACATCGTGGCGCGCGCGGAGCGCTGGCGCGGGCTGCGTCCCCGCGAGGACGTCATCCAGGACATCGAGGTGCCGGTCGAGCGGCTGCCCGAGTTCCTGGAGTTCTTCCACGCCAAGGTCGGCATGAGCCCCATCTGGCTGTGCCCGCTGCGCGCGAAGGAGCGGTGGCCGCTGTACCCGCTGGAGGCGGGCCGCACCTACGTGAACGCCGGCTTCTGGGGGACGGTCCGGATCCCGCCCGGCCAGATCCCCGAGCACCACAACCGGCTCATCGAACGCAGGGTCGCGGCGCTCGACGGGCACAAGTCCCTCTACTCGACGGCCTTCTACGGCCGGGACGAGTTCTGGCGCTACTACGACGGGGAGACCTACCGGCGGCTCAAGGGGACCTACGACCCCGGCGAGCGGCTGCTCGACCTCTACGACAAGTGCGTGCGCGGACGCTGACATGCGCCCGCCGTATCGGGGGAGCCCAGCGGGCCGGCCAGCGCCGGCCCGGGCGGAGAGACAGGAGGGAACAAGATGACGCTGGCCAGGGTCTTCGAGCGGCTCGCCGGGGCTGAGGCGCCAGTGGAGTTCACGGCGTACGACGGATCGCGGGCGGGGGTGCCCGGCGCCGGAATACGGTTCGACGTCCGTTCGCCGTACGCGGTGTCGTACCTGCTGCACTCGCCGGGTGCGCTGGGCCTCGCCCGCGCGTACGTGACCGGCATGATCGACGTCGACGGCGACATGATCGAGGCGCTGACGACGATGCAGCAGGTGCTGAGCGACGTGACCCCGCGGGACAAGGCGCGGATCACCGCGTCGGTCCTCGGCGACCCGCTGCTGCGCGCCGCGGTCTCCCGCCGGCTGGACCCGCCGCCGCAGGAGGCGCCGTTCAGCCGCATCCCGTCGTGGCTGCGGCACTCCAAGCGGCGGGACGCGAAGGCGATCTCGCACCACTACGACGTGTCCAACACCTTCTACGAGTGGGTGCTCGGTCCCTCCATGGCGTACACGTGCTCGTGCTACCCGCACGAGGGCGCGACGCTGGAGGAGGCGCAGTTCAACAAGCACGATCTGGTCGCCAGGAAGATCGCGCTGCGGCCGGGGATGCGGCTGCTGGACGTGGGCTGCGGCTGGGGCGGCATGGTGATGCACGCCGCGAAGGAGTACGGCGTCAAGGCGCTCGGGGTCACGCTGTCCAAGCAGCAGGCCGAGTGGGCGCAGAAGGCGATCGCCGACCGGGGCCTGTCCGACCTCGCCGAGGTCCGGCACATGGACTACCGGGACGTGACGGAGACCGGCTTCGACGCGATCAGCTCCATCGGCCTCACCGAGCACATCGGCAAGGCGAACCTCCCGTCCTACTTCGCGTTCCTGTACGGGAAGCTGCGCAAGGGCGGGCGGATGCTGAACCACACCATCACGCGTCCGGACAACATCGCCCCGTCCCGCAAGGAGAACGGGTTCATCAACCGGTACGTGTTCCCGGACGGTGAGCTGGAGGGCCCCGGCTACGTCCAGTCCCAGATGAACAACGCGGGATTCGAGATCCGCCACCAGGAGAACCTGCGCGAGCACTACGCGCGCACGCTGACCGCCTGGTCCAGGAACCTCGACGAGCACTGGGACGAGGCCGTCGCCGAGGTCGGCGAGGGCACCGCCCGCGTGTGGCGCGTCTACATGGCGGGCTGCGTGCTCGGCTTCAACCAGAACTGGATCCAGCTGCACCAGATTCTCGGCGTGAAGCTGCACGACGACGGCGTGAGCAACATGCCGCTGCGCCCCGACTGGGGTTCGTGAGCCGAAACCGCTCCCGAAGACGAGCCGACCGGACGTTCCGGCCGGCTCGTCGCCGTTAAAGGGCGGCGCACACCAAAACGGCCAACGACGGTGGCGAAGCGGTCGCCGAACGTCAAGTCGTGCAGGCCCTTGCTCTCCAGGCAGGCCGGGTCGCCGTCCGGCCTGACGGGGACGCCGTGGCCGGCGAGCGGTGCTTCCCGAACTGATCTCCCGCCGGTCAACATTCGTCCTGCTCCGATGTCGCCGCAGGTCAGCGTGGGTAGGCCGTGATCACGACCAGCGAGTGCGGGGGACGGGAGGCCATGCACATCCGGTCCCCGGTCAAGCCGATGCTGGCCACCACGGTCGATCGCATCCCGCCGCCGCAGGCGTGCCCGGGCGGCTGCCGGTACGAGCCGAAGTTCGACGGGTTCCGCGCGATCGCGCTGGTGGACGAGGCCGGCGCCGTGCAGCTGTCGTCCCGCCGGAGGGTCCGGTTCAACGACGCGTTCCCCGAGATCGTGACCGCGGTCCGCGAGCGGCTCGCGCCCGGCACGGTCGTCGACGGCGAGATCGTCCGCTGGGGACCGGACGGACGCCTGGACTTCGGTGCGCTGCAACGCCGGCACGTCGCGGGACGCCGCCGCACCGAACTCGCTCGCACCGAACCCTGCCACTACGTCGTGTTCGACGTCCTCGAAGCGGACGGCGTCGACCTGCGCCCGAAGCCGCTGCGCGAACGCCGCGTCGTCCTGGAGGCCCTGCTCGGCGACGACGAGCCCGGCGCGCGTGTGATCGGCACGCCGCAGACGTCCGACGTCGAGGAGGCGCAGCTCTGGTTCGACGCCCTCGCCGGTCAGGGCATCGAGGGCCTGGTCGTGAAGGACGCCGACGGCCCCTACCTGGAGGGACGCCGCCGCTGGTGGAAGGTGAAGCGGCGCGTCACCGCCGAGGCGGTCGTCGGCGGGGTGACCGGCACCCGGCAGGCGCCCGAGTCGCTGATCCTCGGCCGCTACGACGCCGGCGGCCGGCTCCGCGTCGTCGCGCGGACGACCCCGCTCGCGCCGTCCGCCCGCACCGGCCTGGCCGGCGTCCTGCGGCACGCCGAGCCGGACCATCCGTGGCCGCCGGAGCTGCCCGCCGGGTTCGCCGGCGGGCTCTACGGGTCGCATCCGCCGATCCGCTATGTGCGGACCGAGCCGGAGGTCGTCGTCGAGTTCAGCGGGGACGCCGCCGTGGAAGGCGGACGGTGGCGGCACGCCGTCCGCTACGTCCGCATCCGGACGGACCTGTCCCCGGCCCAGGTTCCGCCGTTCGGCGAGCCGCCCTGACCATGGACGCGGCGCCGAACCGGTGGTAAGCAGTCACTGACGGGCCGGTGCCGCCGGCCCGGAGAGCGCGGAGGCCCTCATGGACTACGACTACGTCATCGTCGGCGCCGGATCCGCGGGCTGCGCCCTGGCCGCGCGGCTGTCGGAGGACCCGTCCGTCACCGTCGCCCTCCTGGAGGCCGGCGGCCCGGACGACAAGAACGAGATCCACGTCCCGGCGGCCTTCGCCAAGCTCTTCAAGACCGAGTACGACTGGGACTTCACCACCGCGAAGCAGACCGAACTGGACGGCCGCGAACTGTACTGGCCGCGCGGCCGGATGCTCGGCGGCTCCTCCTCGCTCAACGCGATGATGTGGGTGCGCGGCCACTCCGCCGACTACGACGGCTGGGACGTGCCGGGCTGGTCGTACGCCGACGTGGAGCCGTACTTCAAGCGGGCCGAGGGCCGCGTCGGCAGCAACGAAGGTGACGTGTACGGGACGTCCGGCCCCGTCACGATCTCTGAGCAGCGCAGCCCGAACGAGACGACCCGCGCCTTCCTCGCCGCGTGCGAGGCCGCCGGCCTGACCCGGCTGCAAGAGCTGAACGGACCGTCCAACGAGGGCTACGCGCAGACCCCGGTCAGTCAGCGGCGCGGCCGCCGGTGCAGCACCGCCGACGCGTACCTGCGCCCCGCGCGCAAGCGCCCGAACCTCTCCGTCGTCACGGGCGCGCTCGTGTCGAAGGTGCTGGTCGAGGACGGCCGCGCGACCGGCGTCGAGTACGGCGGCGAGCGCGTCACCGCCCGCCGCGAGGTCGTGCTGTCGGCAGGCGCGATCGGCTCACCGCACCTGCTGATGCTCTCCGGGATCGGCGACCCCGACCACCTGCGCGGCGTCGGCGTCGAGACCGTCCTGGAACGTCCCGAGGTCGGCCGCCACCTGCAGGACCACCTGTCCGTCGGCGTCGTCCGGCACTGCCCGAAGAAGGTCACGCTCGCGGGCGCCGAGTCGCTGCCCAACATCGTCCGCTACCTGCTCGCCCGGCGCGGACCGTTCACCTCCAACGTCGGCGAGGCGGTCGTCTTCACCAGGAGCGACCCGTCGCAGCCCGCGCCCGACCTCGAACTGGTCTTCGCGCCCGCCCCGTACGTCGCGCACGGCCTCGTCCCGCCGACCGAGCACGGCGTGACGCTCGGCGTCGTCCTGCTGCGGCCCGAGTCGGCCGGACGGATCACGCTCGCGTCCGCCGACCCGTCCGCGCCGCCGTCGATCGACCCCGGCTACCTGACCGGCGAGAGCGACCTGCGCCGCCTCGTCCACGGCCTCAAGTACGCCGACGAACTCCTGACCCACGACGCCCTCAAACCCTACGTGGGCGAACCGATGGACCCCTACGTCGGCCCGGACGACGAAGAGGCGCTGGCCGACTACGTCCGAGGCCACTCCGAGACGCTCTACCACCCCACCGGCACCTGCCGCATGGGCACCGACGACGACGCCGTCGTCGACCCGGACCTCCGCGTCCGCGGCATCGACGCCCTCCGCGTCGCGGACGTCTCCGTCCTCCCGGAGATCACCCGAGGCCACACCAACGCCCCCGCCATCATGATCGGCGAACGCGCCGCCGACCTCCTCCGGGAAGCCCGCGGTACGGGGTGAACCTCGGCCACGGTCACGGGTAGGGCGGCCGGAGGTCGTCCGACCCGCCGACGCAGGCGACCGCAGCGACCGCATCAGCGGCGTGAGGATCGCCTGCGTCGTATCGGGGGTTCCAGGGGGTCGCCCCCATGGATCAACGCAGCCAGCTGAGGATGTGGGTGTTCACATCGGCGGGGTTGTCGAGTTGGAGGAAGTGGCCGGCGTCTGCGACCAGTTCGGCGCGTGAGCCCGGCGGGAGGGCGGCGCGGACGGCGTCCATTTCTACGACGTCGGCGCCCAGGCAGCCGTCTTCGGCGCCGTGCAGGTAGAGGACGGGTAGCTTGCCGACGGCGGAAGCCGCCTCCTGCTCGGCGGCGTAGCGGGCGATGAGCTTGGACGGGTCGAGCATGGCGCGGTAGTAGCCGATCGCCGCCTCGACGTTGGCGGGCGTGGCGAGGCGGTCCATGACGTGGTCGACGTCCACAGTGTGGTCGCGGCCGTCCGACGGTGACCAGTCGCGCCACAGGCCCTCGACGAAGGCGCGGTTCAGCGCCATCTCGGCCAGCGGCGTCTGGAAGACGAAGATGTAGAACGAGCGCTTGAGCTGCTCGTAGTCGAAGAACGCGGTGCCCATCACCGACATCGGCGGGACGGACATGGCGACGACCTTCCGCCACCGGTCGGGGGCGACGTTCGCGGCGCCGTAGGTGGTGAAGGCGCCCCAGTCGTGGCCGACGATGACGGCGTCCGAGCCACCGCCGAGGGCCTCGTGCAGGGCGACGGCGTCGGCGGCCAGGGCGCCGGTCTGGAAGGCGCCGTCCTCGGGGACGGACGTGGGGGCGTAGCCGCGCATGAACGGGGCGACGGGGCGGTATCCGGCGGCGGCGAGTTCGGGCATGAGGTGCCGCCAGGTGTGCGGCGAGTCGGGGAAGCCGTGCAGGAGCAGCGCCAGGGGGCCGTCCGCGGGGCCCGCCGTGAGGTATCCGAAGTCGAGCCCGTTCGCCGTGACCGATCCGGTCGTGATGTCGCTCATGTCCGCCTCCTCGGTTCGCGGCGCACGCTACCGGGCGGCCCGGCGGGCCGGACGGCCGGGGCGAGCAACCTTCGGATATCGGTGTATGACTAGCTATTTACAGCGGATTCCGTGCTCACTTAGCATCATGACGACTGGATCGATCGCATTGAGGGAACGTGATGACGGAGCCGGACGTGACCAGCCAGCAGCACGACGCGATGCAGAGGGCGGCGCGCGACCACCTGTGGATGCACTTCGCGCGCCACTCGGGATCCCAGGGCGGCGGCGAGATTCCCATGATCGTCCGGGGGGACGGTCCCTACGTGTACGACTCGGCCGGCCGCCGCTATCTGGACGGGCTGTCCGGGCTGTTCACCGTCCAGGCCGGGCACGGGCGCGAGGAGCTGGCGCAGGCGGCCGCCAAGCAGGCCGCCGAGCTGGCCTACTTCCCGATCTGGTCGTACGCGCACCCGAAGGCGGTGGAGCTGGCCGAGCGGCTCGCCGGCCTCGCGCCGGCCGGTCTGAACCGCGTCTTCTTCACGACCGGCGGCGGTGACGCCGTCGAGAGCGCGTGGAAGCTCGCCAAGCAGTACTTCAAGATGACCGGGAAGCCGACCAAGCACAAGGTGATCAGCCGTGCGGTCGCCTACCACGGCACCCCGCACGGCGCGCTGTCGCTGACCGGGCTGCCCGACCTGAAGGCCCCGTACGAGCCGCTGGTGCCGAGCGCGTTCCGGGTGCCGAACACCAACATCTACCGGGCGACCGAGCACGGCGACGATCCCGAGGCGTTCGGCCGGTGGGCCGCCGATCGGATCGAGGAGGTCATCGAGTTCGAGGGCCCCGACACCGTCGCCGCCGTGTTCCTGGAGCCGGTGCAGAACGCGGGCGGGTGCTTCCCGCCGCCGCCGGGCTACTTCGAGCGCGTCCGGGAGATCTGCGACCGGCACGACGTCCTGCTGGTGTCGGACGAGGTGATCTGCGCGTTCGGACGCCTCGGCACGATGTTCGGCGCGCAGCGGTTCGGCTACACGCCCGACATCATCACCTTCGCCAAGGGCGTGACCTCCGGGTATGCGCCGCTCGGCGGCATGCTCGTCACCGACCGCCTCTTCGAGCCGTTCAAGCACGGGACGGAGATGTTCGCGCACGGCTACACGTTCGGCGGGCACCCGGTGGCGGCGGCCGTGGCCTTGGCGAACCTCGACCTGTTCGAGCGCGAGGACCTGAACGGCCACGTCATGCGCAACCGTGACGCGTTCCGCGGCACCCTGGAGCGCCTCCTCGACCTGCCGATCGTCGGGGACGTCCGCGGCGACGGCTTCTTCTACGGCATCGAACTGGTGAAGGACAGGGACACCCGCGAGACGTTCGACGACGACGAGTGCGAGCGGCTGCTGCGTGGCTACCTCGACAAGGCGCTCTACGAGGCGGGCCTGTACTGCCGCGCCGACGACCGCGGCGATCCCGTCGTCCAGCTGGCGCCGCCGCTGGTGTGCGACCAGGGGCATTTCGACGACATCGAGCAGATCCTGCGTTCCGTCCTGACGGAGGCGTGGGCGCGGATGTGACCGGGATGCCGGGTCCGGGGGCGTCCCGGGCCCGGCGCCGTTAATGTGAGGCGGGTCACCGCCCCGATCAGTGTGCGCTTGCCGCTTTACTTTGAGAGGCTGCCTGTAAACCGAATCGGGTTCGGAATGTGAACTTAGGTGGTGGGCGCGTGCTCAAGGTCGAGGACATCAACCTGACGGACTGGGAGTTCTGGCGGCGGCCGCACGAGTACCGGCACGAGGCGTTCAAGGCGCTGCGCTGGCACTCGGAGCTGGTCCACTTCGAGGAGCCCGACATCATCATCGCGCCGCGGGGGCCCGGCTACTACGCGCTGACCCGGCACGCCGACATCATCGAGGCGTCCCGCCGCCCGCAGGACTTCTGCTCCGGCAAGGGCGCGATCAGCATCCCGGACATGCCCGGCGACATGCACGAGTACTTCGGCTCCATGATCAGCATGGACGACCCCCGGCACGCCAAGATCCGGCGGATCGTGTCCCGCGCGTTCTCGCCGCGCATGATCCAGCGGTTCGAGGACCAGGTCGAGGCCGTCGCCGGGCAGATCGTGGAGAACGTGGCGGCCGGCGGCGGCACCGGCGACTTCGTCGCGGACGTCGCCGCGCGGCTCCCGCTGCGGATCATCTGCGACATGATGGGCATCGGCGAGGAGCACTACCAGACCGTCCTGGACGCCACCAACGTCATCCTCGCCGGCAACGACCCCGAGTTCCTCCCGTCCGACAACGCCGAGGACATGGCCATGGCGCTGCTCGGCGCCGGCGAGACGCTCAAGGGCATCGTCGAGGACCTCGGCCGGCAGCGCCGCAAGGACCCCACCGACGACCTGACGTCCGCGCTGGTGAACGCGAACGTCGACGGCGAGTCGCTCAGCGACCAGGAACTCGGCTCGTTCTTCATCCTGCTGGTCGTCGCCGGCAACGAGACCACCCGCAACGCCATCGCGCACGGCCTCGACCTGTTCACCCGCAACCCCGACCAGCGGGCACTGCTCACCGCGGACTTCGACGGACGCATCGCGGGCGCCATCGAGGAGATCGTCCGGTACGTGTCGCCGGTCATCTGGATGCGCCGCACCGCGACCCGCGACACCACGCTCAACGAGCACGAGATCAAGGAGGGCGACAAGCTCGTCCTCTACTACTGGTCGGCCAACCGCGACGAGTCCGTCTTCACCGACGCGGACAAGTTCGACATCCTGCGCGACCCGAACCCGCACGTCGGGTTCGGCGGGCCCGGGCCGCACTTCTGCCTCGGCGCTCACCTGGCCAGGCGCGAGATCACCGTGATGTTCCGCGAGCTGCTGCGCCGGACGCCGAACATCCGGGCCTCCGCCGAGCCCGACCGGCTGGAGTCCAACTTCATCAACGGCATCAAGCGCCTGCCGTACACGTTCTAGCCCGCAGGTCCTACCAGGGGAGAACGCCGTCCTCGGCGAGGAACGCGCCCGTCGGGCCGTCGTCGCCGAGCACGGCCACTCCAGCGATCACGGACGCCCCCTGCACCGGTGTCCGGTGCCCGGCGAACTCGTTCAGATCCGTCGCGCAGTAGCCGGGCGTGGCGGCGTTCACCGTGATCGAGGTGCCGGCCAGTTCCTTGGCGTAGGCGACGGTGACGGCGTTCAGCGCCGACTTGGACGCGTTGTACGGCAGCAGGTTGACGCCGTGGACGTGGCTGGACGGGTCGCTGTGCATGGTCAGCGAGCCGAGTTCGCTGGAAACATTGACGATCCGCCCGGCGGGGGAGCGGCGCAGCAGCGGCAGCATCGCGTTGGTGACCGCGACGACGCCGAACACGTTGGTCTCGAACGCGGTCCGGACGAGGTCCGGCGCCGTCTCGCTCGGCGGGTAGCCGGTGGCGCCGGTCGTCGTGATCCCGGCGTTGTTGACCAGGATGTCGAGCTGGCCGAACTCGGCGTCGATCAGCTTGGCGGCGGCCTCGACGGTATCGGCATCGGTGACGTCCAGGCGGACGAAACGGGCGTCGATCCCCTCGGCCTTCAGCGTGGCCGCCGCCTGCTCGCCGCGTTCGGCGGAACGGGCCCCGAGCAGGACGGTGATGCCGTCCCGGCCGAGGATGCGGGCCGTCTCGAAGCCGATGCCCTTGTTGGCTCCGGTGATGAGTGCGATCTGTGTCGTCATGCCGTCCAGCCTTCTCGGCGGCGCCGGCGATGAGGAGAGACCGGCCGAGGCTGGGATCGGCCGTACCACCCTCGGCCTGGCGCCGCCTCCGCCGCGTCGGACATCCTGGAGGACATGGACAGGCAGGAGATGGCGGCGTTCCTGCGTTCCCGCCGCGCCCGCATCCGGCCCGCGGACGTCGGGCTCCCGGGCGGGACGCGCCGCCGCACCCCGGGGCTGCGCCGCGAGGAGATCGCCCAGCTGGCCGGGATGTCGGTGGACTACTACATCCGGCTGGAACAGGGGCGCGGGCCCCATCCGTCCAGGCAGATCCTCGGTGCGCTGGCGCGCGCGCTGAGGCTCAGCGATGACGAGCGTGGGCACCTTTACAACCTGGCCGGGGAACGGCCGGACCCGCCGAGTGGGCCTTCACAGGACGTCCCGCCGGGCATCCTGCACCTGCTCGAACGGCTCGACGACACGCCCGCCTACGTGCTGAACGCCCGGCAGGACATCCTCGCCTGGAATCCCCTCGCCGCGGCGCTCATGACCGACTTCGCCGCGATGGCGCCCCGCGACCGCAACGTCGTCCGCTGGCTGTTCACCGGCCCCACCATCGAGCGGTACGGAACCGACGAGTACGTGACGCAGCTCGCCCGCGAACTCGTCGCCGACCTGCGGGCGTCGTCCGGCCGCTATCCGGGCGACCCCGGCATCGCCAAGCTGGTCGCCGACGTCGCCGGCCGCAGCGCGCTGTTCGCCCGGCTCTGGGACGAGGGCGAGGTCGGGATCAGGCGCGGCAGCCGCAAGCTGATGACGCATCCGGTCGTCGGCGAGCTGGAAATGCACTGCGACGTCCTGTATGTGCCCGAACGTGACCAGCGGGTCGTCCTCTACACCACCACGCCCGGCACGCCGTCCCACGAGGCGATGAAACTGCTGCGCGTCGTCGGGACCCAGGACCTCAGCACCCGCTGAGGCCCTGGCCCACGCACGTCAGCGCAGCTCGCGCTTGAGGATCTTGCCGGTGGCGGTCATCGGCAGCTCGTCCCGGAACTCCACGATCCGCGGGTACTTGTAGTTGGCGAACTGCTCCTTGCCCCACGCGACCAGCTCGTCCTCGGTCGCGGCGGCGCCCGGCTTCCGGATCACGTACGCCTTGATCTCCTCGCCGTGCGAGGGGTGCTCGACGCCCACGACCGCGGCCAGCGACACGTCCGGGTGCGTCATCAGCACCTCTTCCAGCTCCCGCGGGTACACGTTGTACCCGCCGCGGATGATCATGTCCTTGGAGCGGTCGATGATGTAGTAGTAGCCGTCCTCGTCGCGGCGGGCCACGTCGCCGGTGCGGAACCAGCCGTCCCGGATCGCGGCCTCGGTCGCCTCGGGCCGGTCGTAGTAGCCCTTCATGATGTTGTGCCCGCGGACGGCGATCTCGCCGGGCCCCTCGCCCTCGATCTCCTTCCAGTCGTCGTCGATCAGCTTCATCTCGACGCCCCAGACGGGCAGGCCGATCGAGCCGGGCTTGGTCGGACGGTCCGGGCGGTTGAACGAGGCCACCGGCGACGTCTCCGACAGGCCGTAGCCCTCCAGGACGTCCACGTCGAACTTGTTCTTGATCCCCTTGAGGACCTCCATCGGCAGCGCCGACCCGCCCGACACCGCGACCCGCAGGTTCTCCTTGATCGTCGCGATGTCCTCGGCGGACGTGTCGTCGGTCAGCAGCCCCCAGTACATCGTCGGGACGCCCGCGAAGATGTTCACCTTCTCCTTCACCATCAGCTCGACCGCCTGCTTGGCGTCGAACCGCGGCTGCAGGACGAGCGTCGCGCGGCGGTAGAGGCCCACGTTCATCACGCAGGTCTGCCCGAATATGTGGAACAGCGGCAGCGTCACCAGGGACGTGTCGTGCAGCGTCCGGTAGAAGAGCGTGTCGTCCACCATCGCGTTCGACAGCAGGTTGCTGTGCGTGAGCTCGGCGCCCTTCGGCTGGCCCGTCGTCCCGCTGGTGTAGATGATGACGGCGGTGTCGTCCGGGCCCGTCTGGACGGTGTCGAACGTGCCCGGCTGCCCGGCGAGCGCGGCCCAGAACAGCTCCGCGCCCTCGATCGGGGACTCGGTCGCCGCCGGGTTCGCGGGCAGCAGGAAGAAGTGCTCGCAGCCGTCGGCCTGCTCGAAGCCGGCGTGCCCCATCTCGCCGAGCGGAAGCTCCGGGGTGCCCTCGAAGCAGAAGAACGCCTTCGCGTCCGAGTCGCCCAGGTGGTAGGCGATCTCCCGCGGCTTGAGCAGGACGTTCAGCGGGACGACCACCGCGCCCGCCTTGAGCGCCCCGAAGTACACCATCGGGAAGTAGGGGAGGTTCGGGCTGGACAGCGCCACCTTGTCGCCCGGTCCGATGCCGCGCGCCCGCAGCAGGTTCGCGACCTGGTTCGCGACCGAGTCGATGAACGCGTAGGAGAGCCGCATGTCGCCGAACACGACGGCGTCGCGTTCGGGCGTCTCCCTGGCGGCGTCCTCCAGCAGCACGGACAGGTTGAGCATGGCACTCCTCGCGCGAAAGGTGACCGGCCGGTTAGTTACCGCCGAGTCTACGAACGGTTCCGCACATCCTGCCGTCCGGGGCCGCGGGAAAGCCACCTTTTCCTGTGCTTTGACGTGCTGTTTCGGATCACACGCCCGGTCATGGGGCAGTGCGCCGCCGCGTCAGGCGCTCAACCACCGGCGCGAGGGCTTGCGGCTGCGCTATTCTTGATGTATGTCAGCCAGGCTGCTCCTCGAACGACCACGTTGACGCACTGACGTCAGCGTGGTGGCCCCTCCTGTGCGAGGGGCCGTTTCATGTCGGCGGACGGCCCACGACCCATGAGCAGGAAGCGGAGTCTGTAAGCGTGAGCAGCGACGAGCATTACGACCCACGGGCGGTTCAGGACAAGTGGCAGGCCCGCTGGGCGGAGCTCGACCCGTTCGCGGCCGATGAGAAGGACACCGGCACCGAGCGGCGCTACGCGCTGGACATGTTCCCCTACCCCAGCGGTGACCTGCACATGGGGCACGCCGAGGCGTTCGCCATCGGCGACGTCCCCGCGCGCTACTGGCTGCAGCGCGGCTACAACGTGCTGCACCCCATCGGATGGGACTCCTTCGGCCTGCCCGCCGAGAACGCCGCCATCAAGCGCGACTCGCACCCCGCCGAATGGACGTACGCCAACATCGAGACGCAGGCGTCCTCCTTCCAGCGGTACGCGCCGTCCTTCGACTGGTCCCGCCGGCTGCACACTTCCGACCCCGAGTACTACAAGTGGACGCAGTGGCTGTTCCTGCGCTTCTACGAGCGGGGCCTGGCCTACCGCAAGGGCGGGCACGTCAACTGGTGCCCGAAGGACCAGACCGTCCTGGCCAACGAGCAGGTCGTCGGCGGGCACTGCGAGCGCTGCGGCGCGCTGGTCGAGAAGCGCGTGCTGACCCAGTGGTACTTCAAGATCACCGACTACGCGGACCGGCTGCTGGACGACATGGCGCAGCTGGAGGGCAAGTGGCCCGAGCGCGTCCTGCTGATGCAGCGCAACTGGATCGGCCGCTCCACCGGCGCCGACGTCGACTTCGCCATCGAGGGACGTGACGAGCCCGTCACCGTCTACACCACCCGCCCCGACACCCTGTACGGCGCCACGTTCATGGTCGTCGCCGCCGACGCGCCGCTGGCCGAGGAGATCTGCCACCCCGACCACCGCGCCGCGTTCGAGGCCTACCGCGAGGAGGTCTCGCGGGAGAGCGAGATCGAGCGGCTGTCCACCGAGCGCGAGAAGACCGGCGTGTTCCTGGGCCGCTACGCGGTCAACCCGGTCAACGGGGAGCGGCTGCCCGTCTGGGCCTCCGACTACGTGCTGGCCGAGTACGGGCACGGCGCGATCATGGCCGTCCCGGCGCACGACCAGCGCGACCTGGACTTCGCGCTGAAGTTCGGCCTGCCCGTCCGCGTCGTCGTCGAGACCGGGCTGCCCGACCCCGCCGAGACCGGCGTCGCCACCCCCGGCGACGGCGCCATCGTCAACTCCGGGCCGATCGACGGGCTGACCAAGGCCGACGGCATCGCCCGCATCACCGAGATCATGGAGTCGCGCGGAACCGGACGCGCGTCCGTCAACTTCCGGCTGCGCGACTGGCTGGTGTCCCGGCAGCGGTTCTGGGGCTGCCCGATCCCGATCGTCCACTGCGAGGCGTGCGGGGAGGTCCCCGTCCCGGACGAGCAGCTGCCGGTGCGGCTGCCCGAGGGCCTGCGCGGCGCCGACCTGGCGCCCAAGGGCACCTCACCGCTGGCCGCCGCGTCCGACTGGGTCAACACCGAGTGCCCCAAGTGCGGCGGCGCCGCCACCCGCGACACCGACACCATGGACACCTTCGTCGACTCGTCCTGGTACTACTTCCGCTACTGCTCGCCCGGCTACGAGCACGGCCCGTTCGACGTCGAGCAGGTCCGCCGCTGGATGCCCGTCGACCAGTACACGGGCGGCGTCGAGCACGCCATCCTGCACCTGCTGTACAGCCGGTTCTTCACCAAGGTCCTGTACGACATGGGCATGATCGAGTTCACCGAGCCGTTCACCCGGCTGCTGAACCAGGGCCAGGTCATCAACGAGGGCAAGGCCATGTCCAAGACGCTGGGCAACGGCGTCGACCTGGGCGAGCAGATCGGCGAGTTCGGCGTGGACGTCGTCCGGCTGGCGATCCTCTTCTCCGGCCCGCCCGAGGACGACATCGACTGGGCGGACGTGTCCCCGCACGGCATGTCGAAGTTCCTGTCCCGCGTCCACCGCATCGCCACCGAGGTGACCTCCGCGCCGGGCGTCACCGGCGGCGACACCGCCCTGCGCCGGGTGACGGCCCGCACCGTCGACGAGGCGACCACGCTGGTCGAGACCGAGCGGTTCAACGTCGCGATCGCGCGGATCATGGAGCTGGTGACCGCGACCCGCAAGGCCATCGACTCCGGCCCCGGCGCCGCCGATCCGGCCGTCCGCGAGGCCGCCGAGACGATCGCGGTCCTGCTGTCGCTGTTCGCCCCCTACACCGCCGACGAGGCGTGGGAGCTGCTGGGCCGCACCGCCCCGGTGATCCGCGCGGGCTGGCCCACGGCCGACCCGGCGCTGCTGGTGGAGGAGTCGGTGACCTGCGTCGTCCAGGTGGCCGGCAAGGTCCGCGACCGCCTGGAGGTCTCGCCGGCCATCGCCGACGAGGAACTGGAGCGCCGGGCGCTGGCCTCGGCCAAGATCCAGGACGCCCTGGGCGGCGCCGACATCGCCAAGATCATCGTCCGCGCCCCCAAGATCGTCAACATCGTCCCCAAGCGCTGACCCCGACCCCCGGGGCGCGGGGTCGGGGTCAGCCCCTGGGCTTGCCCTTACACACCTCCTAACCCGCCCACCG
>NZ_JABXFD010000156.1 GCF_013372625.1 Actinomadura sp. BRA 177 | reverse complement strand
GGATTGTTTTTGTGTTTGGGTTTGTTGTGGTATGGTGTGGTTCTGGTTTTTATATAGGTCGGGCACCACCAGGATCTACACGTGCCTCTTCGTCGGCAGCGTCAGATGTGTGTACGAGACAGCCGCCGGTCGAGCTCCGCGGCGTCCAGGAGCGGCCCCCGCTCCCCCGCCCGCTCCGGCACCGTCACGACGGCGGGCCACGACCACGCCCGCGCCTGCGCGGTCACCTTCGCGCCGCCGCCGACCGGGTCCACGGCCAGCGCGGGGACGCCGTTCTTCAGCGCCAGGACGAGCCCGTGCAGCCGCGTCGTCACCACCAGGTCGAGCCTGCGCAGCGCCGACTCCAGCTCGGCCGCCGTGCCGAACAGGCGCCAGTCGCGCGGATCCAGCCGCGTGTCCAGGGGCAGCCGCGCGCACTCGCGCGCGCCGAGCCAGTCCGTCAGCTCCCGCTGGATCCGGTCGTGCAGCCGCCGCCCCGCGTACTCCTCCTGGCCCGGCGCGAGGACGACCCCGACCACGGGCACGGACGGCGTCGCCGGCAGCGCGGCCAGATCGTGCCGCGGCGCCTCGGCGGGCGTGTCACGGGCGAGGACCGCGTCGAACCCCGCCACCGCCGGGTCGTCCGGATCGATGACCGAGACGCCCACGGCGATACGGGTACAGCGCGCGTACCGGCGGTGCAGCTCCTCGATCTGCGGTCCGTGCAGCGGCCCGCAGGCGAACACGAGATGGCTGTAGGAGGCGGGGTCGGCGCGGCCGAGGTCCAGGCCGCCCGGCCGGAAGACGGGGCTCCACGCCAGGTCGCACTCGACGTCCGCCCCGGCGAGCCCGCGCCGCACGGCCTCCATGGCCAGGACGTCGCCCGCCGTGGCCTCACCGTGCAGGAAGCTCGGCCATCCGGCCACCAGGACGCGCATCCGCTAGCCCCCCTGGGCCACCTTGATCCTCGCCAGGTGCTTCTCCAGTACGGGAAGGGCCTTCTCCGCGAGGGCCTTCACCTCGGCCGAGCCCATGGAGATCTCGGTCTTCGTCGCGGCGATGGCCTTCTCGTGGGCGTGCGCCATGGCGATGAGCCATTGGTTGTCGAACGAGCGGCCCGAGGAGCTCTTCAGCTCGTCGAGCGTCAGCTGCTGCTGGGCGGTCGGCGACCTCGGGACCTCCACGCCGAGGCGGCCCGCCAGCTGCTTCAGCTGCTCGTCGAGCGCGCGGTGATCTTGCGTGATCATCTGGCCCAGCGACCTGATCTCGGTCGTGGTGCCCTTCTCCTGCGCGATCTGGCCCGCGCTGATCTCCGCGAGGTTCGCCTGGTGCGCGCTCTTCAGCCACGTCCTGTCCTGCTCGTTGCCCGGCAGCGGGGACGACGGCAGGCTCCGGTCCGGCCGCGTGTCATGGGCCTCGGTGCTGCACGCCGCGGGTGCGGCGACGACCGCGGCGGCGGCGAGCGCGAGGGCGAGCAGGCGTGAACGCGTCATGCCGTGGCTGCTACCCGTGACCGCCCGTCCCATGTGCCGCCCGGCCGCCGGTTCGCGGGCGCCGTGGCCGGGCCGCGCGCGGAACGTTCCCCTGACCCGCACGCGACACTTCAGACACCTTCCGGTTTACGGACACGGCCATATGGGCAGAGTCACCTCGCGGCCCACTCGCGAGCTCGGAGCCAAGTGCCCCGAACTGCGAGCCTGGGCCGCACCACATTTCACCCGGTCAGCGCCCTTCACCCGGTCAGCGCCTGGGCGACCACCATGCCGCAGTAGGCGGCACCCAGCCCCGCGGCGATGCTGGCCGCGGCGTTCAGCACCGCGTAGGAGCGGGCCCCGGTCTCGGCCAGCCGCAGCGTCTCGTAACCGAACGTGGAGTACGTGCTGAGGGCGCCGCAGAAACCCGTCCCGGCGAAGGCCATCACGCCGCCGTCCGCCGGCAGCGCCGCCAGGAGGCCCAGCAGGAACGAACCCGCGACGTTGACGGTGAACGTCCCCCAGGGGAACACCGAGTCGTGCCGGGCCTGGACCGCGCGGTCGGTCAGGTAGCGCAGCGGAGCGCCGAACGCCGCGCCCAGCGCGATCAGCAGGAGCGTCACTCGCCGTCCTCCCCGCCCCGGCGGCGGATCAGCGCCCTGGTCAGCCGCGCTCCGGCGAGGACGGCGGCGAGCGCGGCGGCGAGCGTCAGCGCGAGGTACGCCAGCCCGACCCGCGGCGCGCCGTGCTCCACCGCCCGCTGGATGTCCACGGTGTAGGTCGAGAACGTGGTGTAGCCGCCGAGCACCCCCACCCCGAGGAACGGCCGGAGCAGCCGGTGCGCCCGCCGCGGCTCGGCGATCAGCACCATCAGCACGCCGATCAGCAGGCAGCCCGAGACGTTCACCCAGAACACCGGCCACGGGAACTCCCCCGGCCGGTACTGGAACGCGCTGATCAGCCCGTACCGGGCGAGCGCCCCGAGGACACCGCCCGCCGAGATCGCCCCCAGCGTCCCCCACGGCGCCCGCCGCAGCTCGGCGCGCTGCGCCGGCACGTGCAGATCGACATCGGGGTCCACGGGAGGGCGGGGCATGGCATGTCAATCTACCGGCGGTCAGGGGTCGGGGCGGTCGACCTGGCCGCGCCAGCCGCCGGTCTGCACGCCGCGCGACTCGATGAAGGTCTTGAACCGCCGCAGGTCGCCCCGCACGCGGTGCGTCAGCGCGCCGAGCCGGTCCCCGGCCTTCTCGGCGAAGCCCGCCGGGTCGATCTCCAGCTGCGCGGTGATCCGGGTGGTGGTCTCGTCCAGCCGGTGGAACGTCACCACGCCGGCGTGGGTCGGGCCGTCCAGGGACTTCCAGGCGACCCGCTCGTCGGGCAGCTGCTCGGTGATGCGCGCGTCGAACTCGCGGGTGACGCCGGCGATCCGCGTCGTCCAGTGCAGGGTCGTGTCGTCCAGCTGGCGGACCTCCTCGACGCCGTCCATGAACCGCGGGAACGTCTCGAACTGCGTCCACTGGTCGTAGGCGGTGCGGATCGGGACGGTGACGTTGACCGATTCGGTGATCGTGCTCACGGCTGCACCTCCTGCCTCACCGCCCGGTTACCCGCCTGACGTGCGTCTATCCGCACAACCCCGGCGCGGCAGTGTGATCGCCTCCCGGACGGGTAGGGGAGGCGCACCGAGCGATAGCCCCCTGCCCTCGCCGGCCTCGTCCGCAAAGGAGAGCATCCGCATGACGTCGGCGCAGACCACCCGCTTCAATGACGGGCAGACCGAGATCCTGCTGGCGGAGATGAACGGGCTTCCGGAGGACGATCCCCGGAGAGAGCGGCTGCGGGCGCGCATCGTCGACATGCACGTTCCGCTGGTCCGCGGTGTGGCGCGCCGGTACGCCAACCGCGGTGAACCCCTGGACGACCTGCAGCAGGTCGCCTACCTCGGGCTGGTCAAGGCCATCAACCGGTTCGACCCGGGCATCGGCGACCGCTTCGTCACCTACGCCTACCCGGTGGTGACCGGCGAGGTGAAGCGGCACTTCCGCGACAAGACGTGGGGCATCCGGGTGTCGCGGCGCATCCAGGAGCTGCGGCCGATCCTGCAGCGCACCGTGCAGGACTACACGCGCGAGCACGGCCGCTCCCCCACGACCGGCGAGATCTCCGACCTGATGGGCATCACCGAGGAGGAGACCGTCGAGGTCATCATCGCCTGCGACGCCTACCGGCCGCTGTCCCTGGAAGCACCGGCCGACGGCTCGTCCAGCGGCGAGAACGGCACGGTGGGCGAATACCTCGGCTCCGACGACCCGGCGCTCGACGCCTTCATCGACGGCCACGCCCTGGGCCCGCTGATCGACGACCTGCCCGAACGCGAGCGGACGATCCTGCTGCTGCGCTTCTTCGGCAACAAGACCCAGACGCAGATCGCCGAGCAGATCGGCCTGTCCCAGATGCACGTGTCCCGGCTGCTGCGCGCCACCCTCGACCGCCTCCGCATGGGGCTGCTGGCGGAGGGATGAGCGCACGGCCGCGGCTCGTCGCGTTCGACGTGATCGAGACGCTGATGCCGCTGGATCCGCTGCGGGCGCGGTTCTCCGGCATCGGCCTGCCCGGCGGGGCGCTGGAGACCTGGTTCGCCCGGACGCTGCGCGACGGCATGGCGCTGACGGCGGCGGGCGACTACCGGCCGTTCCGGGCGGTCGCGGAGGGCGCGCTGCGCGCCGTCTCCGGATACCGCGCGGACGACGCGGCCGTCGCGCACGTCCTGGACGGGTTCGCGACGCTGCCCGCCCATCCCGACGTGGAGCCCGCGCTGCGGCGCCTCGCGGACGCGGGCGTCCCGGCGGTGTGCCTGACCAACGGCGCCCGCGACACGACGACGGCGTTCCTGGAGCGGGCGGGGATCACCGGCCTCGTCGACCGGGTGATCACGGTGGAGGAGGTCGGCCGGTGGAAGCCGCCGCCGATCGTCTACCGGCACGCCGCCGCCGTGACGGGCGTGCCCGGCGACCGGATCGCGCTGGTCGCCGCGCACGCCTGGGACTGCCACGGCGCCAAGCGGGCCGGGCTCGTCACCGGGTGGGTCAGCAGGCTCGAAGGCCGCTACGGCGAGGTGTTCGAGCCGCCGGACGTGACCGGCGACGACCTCATCGAGGTGGTGGACCGGCTGCTCGCCCTGGACGACGGCTAGCCGTCAGGGCTTGGGCAGTGCGCACGTCCGGTTCAGCACGACGTCGTTGCCCTTGCCGAGGCAGCGGGCGAGCTGGTAGGTCTGCTGGCCGTAGTGGGTGCCGTGGCGGACGGTGATCCGGCCGTCGCGGGCGACCTCGCAGGGGTTGTTGAGCGTGCAGCGCTCGCCGTCGTCGTTGCCGGTGTTGTTGACGCCGACGACGTGGTGTGTGCGGGCGTCGATGACCGGCGAGCCGGACGTACCGTGGATCGTCTCGCACTGCGGCGTGTACCGGATCGAGTCCTTCCACGTCCAGCCGGCCTCGCGCAGCCGGTACACGGTCGCGTCGATCTTGCAGCCGTAGATCGTCCGCCAGTAGCCGGAGACGACCCGGATCTCGGTGCCCTCGCGCGGCCTGGCCGTGGAAAGCCGCAGCGCGGAGACGCCGTACCGCTGCCGGATCGCGGCGTAGGTCGTGTTCAGCCGGTAGACGGTGACGTCGGTGTCGGTCATCGTGGCGTACTCGACCCTGGTCGCCCGGAGGGTGCCGAGGTCGCCCTCGCCCGTCCGGTCGAGGAGCCGGAACGTCCTGGACGACGGCTGGTCCACGACGACCTCGCCGGACTTCGGCATGCCGGACTCCAGGCAGTGGCCGTTGGTCAGGACCAGCGCCGCGTCGGTGTCGCGGGAGCGCGGCCCCCGCACGAGCGACCCCGAGCAGTTGCTGAGCGCGACGATCCCGGTGAAGTCGACCGCCGCCCGGCCCTGGTGCGGGACGGGCGCGGCCTGCGCGGTGCTCGCGGTGAGCGTCCCCCCGGCCGCGGCGACGGCGAGAGCGGCGGCGGCGAGGCGTCGGGGCATGCGGGGATCCTCTCTCGGCGGGCCAGAGCTCGGATGCTAGATCATCTCCGTCCCGATGAGAAGGACCGCCGCGTCAATCCACGTCCACCCAGCCGTAGGTGCGCTCGACCGCCTTCTTCCAGCCCGCGTAGCCCTCCTCGCGCTGCTCGTCGGTCCAGGTGGGCTCCCAGCGCCTGTCCTCGTTCCAGTTCTGGCGGAGCTCGTCGGTGGTGTTCCAGAACCCGACGGCCAGGCCCGCGGCGTAGGCGGCGCCCAGCGCGGTGGTCTCCGCGACGACCGGGCGGGAGACGGGGACGCCGAGGATGTCGGCCTGCATCTGCATGCACAGCTCGTTGGCGGTGACGCCGCCGTCGACCTTGAGCACGTCCAGGGAGACGCCGGAGTCCTCGCGCATCGCCTCGACCACGTCGCGGGACTGGTAGCAGATCGACTCCAGGGTGGCGCGGGCCAGGTGGGCGTTGGTGTTGAACCGGGACAGCCCGACGATCGCGCCGCGCGCGTCCGACCGCCAGTACGGCGCGAACAGGCCGGAGAACGCCGGGACGAAGTACACGCCGCCGTTGTCCTGGACCTGCCTGGCCAGCGGCTCGCTCTCGGCGGCGCCGGAGATGATGCCGAGCTGGTCCCGCAGCCACTGCACCGCCGACCCCGTCACCGCGATCGACCCCTCCAGCGCGAACACGGTCGGGTGGTCGCCGAACTTGTAGCAGACGGTCGTGAGCATCCCGGCCTTGGAGCGGACGAGTTCCTCACCGGTGTTGAGCAGCAGGAAGTTGCCGGTGCCGTAGGTGTTCTTGGCCTCGCCGGGCGCGAAGCACACCTGCCCCACGGTCGCGGCCTGCTGGTCGCCGAGGATGCCGGTCAGCGGCACCTCGCCGCCGAACGGGCCGTCCGGACGCGTGAGCCCGTAGGCGTCGGACGTGGAGGACGGCCGGATCTCCGGCAGCATCGAGCGGGGGATGCCGAAGAACGACAGGAGCTCGTCGTCCCAGGAGAGGGTCTCCAGGTCCATCAGCATGGTGCGGCTGGCGTTGGTCGGGTCGGTGACGTGGACGCCGCCGTCCGTCCCGCCGGTGAGGTTCCACAGCACCCACGTGTCCATGTTCCCGAAGATCGCGTCGCCGTTCTCGGCGGCCTCCCGGACCCCGTCGACGTTCTCCAGGATCCACTGGACCTTGCCGGCGGAGAAGTACGTGGCGGGCGGCAGCCCGGCGCGGTGCCGGATCGTCTCGCCCCGCCCGTCGCGTTCGAGCGCGGACGCGATGCGGTCGGTGCGGGTGTCCTGCCAGACGATCGCGTTGTAGTACGGGCGGCCGGTGCGCCGGTTCCACACCACGGCCGTCTCGCGCTGGTTGGTGATGCCGACCGCGGCCAGATCGTCGTGGCCCAGGTTCGCCTTGTTCAGCGCAGACTGGACGACGGCGCGGGTCCGCTCCCAGATCTCGGTCGGATTGTGCTCGACCCAGCCCGCACGCGGCAGGATCTGCTCGTGCTCCAGCTGGTGCCGGGCGACCTCGTTGCCGCCGTGGTCGAAGACCATGAAACGGGTGCTCGTCGTGCCCTGGTCGAGCGCTCCGACGAAGTCGGCCATTGAACGTCTCCTTTTCTTCCGGCGGGCGGGACCGCGTCAGGGATTTTCCGTGTCCAGGGTGGGCTCGCGCCCCGGGGGCACTTCCTCCTCGTCGTCCGGGATGTTGCGCCCGATGAGCCAGACGTAGAGGCCCGCGCCGAGGAGGCCGCCGATCAGTGGCGCGGCGATCGGCACCCAGAAATAGAAGTCCCCGTACTGGTCTCGCCACGCGTTCCCGTATCCGGTGATGTACTGGGCGAGCCGGGGACCGAAGTCGCGGGCCGGGTTGATCGCGTACCCGGCGGCCGAGCCGAACGCCATCCCGATCGCCACCACGATGAACCCGATGATGAGCGGGGCCAGGTTGGCCAGCGGCGGCGCGTTGCGCAGGTCGACGAGGGCGAGGACGAGGAACAGCAGGATCGCGGTGCCGATGATCTGGTCGCGGAACGCGCCCCAGGTGTGGATCGGCAGCGACCCGTTGCCGGGCATCGTGGAGAACACGAACTGCGTCTTGGTCGTCAGGCCCGGGTCGAACTTGTTGAGGATCTCGGTGTAGTTCCACCGGACGATCAGCGCGCCGATGAAGGCGCCGAACGTCTGCGCGAAGCAGTACGGCAGCACCTTGCGCCACGGGAAGTCCCAGAAGACGGCGAAGGCGAGGGTCACCGCCGGGTTGATGTGCCCGCCGCTGATCCGCGCGCAGGTGTAGACGCCCAGCGTCACCGCGAAGCCCCACGCCCAGGCGATGCTGTCATGGTCGCCGAGGCTCTGCGGGTCGCCGAGGCCGCTGCCCGCGATGACCTGGGCGACGACGCCGCAGCCGAACAGGATCAGGATCATCGTGCCGAGGAACTCCGCGATCATCTCCCGGACGATCTCCGGGGCCCATGGCCGTCGCGTCATCGTTCCTCCTCCAGGGTGGGTGACGTAAGGCACAACCGCCGCGAACGTAAGTACGCCCGACAGGCCCGGTCAACGGGTCTGTGACGACAATGTCGACACCCTGCGCCGTCCATCACACCCCCGGCCCCATGTCCGCGATGGCGTGATCTTTCCCAGGAGGGGCCCCGCTATTCGGCCGATCCGCGGTCAGTGGCCGCGGAACGCCTCCGCCAGCCACCAGGCGGGACGGTTCCGGGTGACCTTGGCGTCCACGACCATCGGCCGGTCGCGCGGGCCCGCCAGCCAGTCGGCGACGGCGGCCAGGTCGTCCGCGCGCCGGACGGTCGCCGCCGCGCAGCCGAAGCCGCGTCCGATGGCGGCCAGATCCGCCGGCGGGAACGTCACCGTGTCCAGCGGATGCCCGCCGGGGCCGAAGTGGTGCACCTCCGCGCCGTACGCCTCGTCGTCGTAGACGACCACGAGCAGCCCCAGCCCGAGCCGGACGGCGGTCTCCAGCTCCGGCGCCGCCATCAGCGCGCCGCCGTCGCCGAGCGCGGCGACGGTGAGCCGGTCGGGCCGGGCCACGGCGGCGCCGATCGCGGTGGCGAGGCCGAGCCCGACCGACTGGAACGCCTGGGTGAACACGAGCCCGTCGCCGTCGGGGACGTCCAGGAACATCGCCGGGTAGCCCATGAAGTTGCCCGAGTCGACGGCGACCGTCCGCTCCCGGGGCAGCATCCGGTCGAGCGCGATCGTCAGCGTCCGGGGGTCGATGCGGGGGCCGCCGGCGTCGTCCTCGGCGGCCGGGTGCTCCTCGTACGGGACGTCCTGCCAGCGGCCTTCGCGGGCGAGCCGCTCCGCCACCTCGGGCGTCCGGTAGCCGGTGGCCGTGTGGCCGCGCTGCGCCAGCTCGGCGAGCACGGCCCGCGCGGTCTCGGCGGCGTCGCCGATCAGGCCGAGGTCGACCGGGCGGTGCGCGCCGAGGGCGCGGGCGTCCACGTCGACCTGCACGACCTTCGCGTCCGCGCCGATGAGGGCGCCGTGCCGGGTCGTCCACATGGTCAGCGAGCAGCCCCAGCCGACGACCAGGTCGGCGCGGCGGATCAGGTCCGCGGCGGCCGGCGTCGCGAACCCGCCGCTGACGTCCAGCGCGAACGGGTCGCCCGGCTCGCCGACGCGCTGCAGGCGGCGGCACCGGCAGCGGCGGGACCTGAGGCGCGCGCACCGGCCGAGAGCTCGCAGGCGCAGGAAACACCGGGCAGCGCTGCGGCGCGGTGGCCCGGCGCTCGGCCTCGTCCGGCAGTTCGGCGCCCTGCACGTCCAGCGGCAGCCCGAGCAGCACGGTGCGGCGCTCGGCGACCGCGGTCCGGCAGGCGCGGGCCACGTCGTCGAGCGCGCTCTGCGGCGAGTGGACCCGCTCGGGGACGGCGCCGACGGCCGCGGCGATCGCGGCCTGGTCGATGCGGAAGTTGGAGCGGACCGCGGCGGCGGCCGTCTCGCCCGCGACGACCAGCAGCGGCGTCCGGCTCTTGGCGGCCTCGGCGATGCCGGTGACGGCGTTGGTGAGGCCGGGCCCCTGGTGGACGCTGAGGACGCCGAGGCCGCCGCTCACCCGCGCGTAGGCGTCCGCCATCGTCGCGGCGCCGCCCTCGTGCCGGGCGGCGACGAACCGGGCGCCGTTCGCGACCAGCGCGTTGGTGACGTGGAAGTTGCCGCTGCCGACGACCCCGAAGACGGTGTCGGCGCCGAGCCGCGCGAGGGCCCGCCCGACGGCCTCCGCGACGTTCATCGCTCGATCAGCGCGAGGACGCGGGCGGGGCTGCCGGAGCCGCCGACGATCGGCAGCGGCGAGGCCAGCAGCACCGCGCCGCGGGCCGGCAGCCGCGCCAGGTTCTGCAGCTGGGTGAGGCCGTACTTGCCCGCGCCGAGGAAGTAGGAGTGGCAGGGGAACGGCGGGTCGAAGCCGTGCGCGGCGCCCGCGTCGGTGCCGACGGTCTCGGTGCCGAGGCCGAGGACGGGGGTCTCCTCGGCGAGCCACCGGGCGCACTCGGCGGAGATCCCCGGCGTGTGCGGGCCGTTCTCGTCGGCGTTGAGGAAGTCGCCCTGGTCGCCGGAGCGGGCGTCCCAGCCCGTCCGGTAGAGGAGCCAGCCGCCGTCCGGGAGCGGGCCGTTGGCCTTCTCCCAGTCGCGGACGTGGTCGATCTCCAGCAGGAAGTCGGGGTCGCCCGCCACCCGCTCGGACACGTCCAGCACCACGGCGGGGGCGACGAGGCGCGCGGGCGGGACCTGCGAGACGTCCTCGCCGTCGCGGCCGGTGGCCCAGTGCACGGGCGCGTCGAAGTGGGTGCCGACGTGCTCGCCGGTCTCGATGTCGTTCCAGTACCAGGCGGGACCGCGGTCGTCGTACCTGCTGATCTCCTTGAGCCGGAACGGCACGGTGTTGGCGAACGGCTCGGGGAGCTGGAGGATCGGCGTCCGCTCCGACAGCGGCGCGGTCAGGTCGACGATCTCCACCGAGCCATCGGCGACGGCGGTGAGCAACTGGGCGAGAACGGACATCGGTCCTCCGGGCACGGGCGGCTGAGGGGCGCGAGGTTTCCCTGAACGTACCGCAGATGCCCCTGTTCAGAAGGCCCTCCGCCCCAGCCCGCACCGGGTTCTTCGATCACTCGTCCCGGAGCCAGGGGTACCGCCCGGTGTCGGCGCCGGCGTAGTCGGGGTCGAGGTAGATGAACACGCGCTGGATCTTCCAGTCGCGGATCTCGAACACGTCGCACCACCGGCCGGCGCCCCACTCGGGGACGCCCGCCCGCCACGGCCCGTCCCGGTGCTCCCCGTGGCTGGTCCCCTCGCACACCAGCGTGTCGCCGCCGGAGAAGATCCAATTGAACGAGGCGTAGTGGTGCCGGATCGCCTTGATCGTGGCCCCGACGTCGCCGAAGAGCCGGCCGATCTCGTCCGTGCCGGTGGCGAGCCCCCACTTCGGGAAGTACACCTGCGCGTCGCCCGCGAAAAGGTCCAGGAGCGGCGAGCCGTCCGAGGTGACGCCGCCGTTGTCGAATCCCTTGAGGTACTCCAGCGCCACCGACTTGCGCTGCTCGTCCGTCATCGTCTGCGTGCTGAGCGCCAATCCCATCACCGTCCGCGTCGCCGGGCCGCCCACCAGACGGTAACCCGGCGGCCGCCGCCGATCGAGAGCCTGGAACAAATCGGGCGGCCCAACAGGTTAGGGTTACCTAAGTACTGTGATCCACATCATCGGAGGACTGCATGGCGACGGAACCGGTACGCAAGGGCCGCACGCTCCACCGCGGCACGGTGCTGCGCACCGAGCGCCTCACCCCGCACATGATCCGCGTGGTCCTCGGCGGCGACGGGCTCGCGGGCTTCGGCGCCGGCGAGTTCACCGACCACTACGTGAAGCTGCTGTTCCCGCGCCCCGACGTCGCCTACCCCGAGCCCTTCGACATGGAGAAGGTGCGCGCCGAGCTGCCGCGCGAGCAGTGGCCCAGCACCCGCACCTACACCGTCCGCGCGTGGGACGCGGAGGCGGGCGAGCTGACGATCGACTTCGTCCACCACGGCGACAAGGGCCTCGCCGGCCCCTGGGCGGCGAACGCCCGGCCCGGTGACGAGATCTTCTTCAACGGCCCCGGCGGCGCCTACGCGCCCCGCGCCGACGCCGGCTGGCACCTCCTCGCCGGCGACGAGAGCGCGATCCCCGCGATCGCCACCGCCCTCGAACGCGTCCCGGACGGCGCACCCGCCCGCGTCTTCATCGAGGTCGCGGGCCCCGAAGAGGAGCAGAGCCTCGCCGCGCCGGACGGCACCGAGGTCGTCTGGCTGCACCGCGGCGCCGGCCAGGTCGGCGACCTGCTGGTCGAGGCCGTCCAGAAACTCGACTTCCCGGACGGCGAGGTGCACGCCTTCGTCCACGGCGAGGCGAACTTCGTCAAGGCCCTCCGCCGCCACCTCCGCGTCGACCGCGGCCTCCCCATGGCCCAGCTCTCGATCTCCGGCTACTGGCGCCGCGGCCGCGACGAGGACGGCTGGCAGTCCAGCAAGCGAGACTGGAACCACCAAGTGGAACAAGAGGAAGCGGCCGCCCTCGCCTAAAAACCAGAGGCGCCCTGCGCTCGCTGCGCTCGCTCCGGTCGCCTCGTAATCACGCCCTGGCGCAAGGGGAGGGCGCCCTTCGCCGCGCGGGAGTGTCTCACCACGTAATCCCGCGCACCGGGGCCGCCGCCCTGCCTTTCAGGCCGTGGCTTGGGTTTGGTCGGGGAGGTCTTCGGGGTCTTCATCGTCGTCGGCGAAGCCGGGGAGCCAGTGCTCGGCTTCGGCGCGGAAGGCGCCCTCGGCCTCCAGCTGGCACAGGACGCCGCCGCAGCCGGACAGGGCGCGGCTGACGGCGAGGTACTGGGGCGGGAGGCGGAAGGCGCGGGCCAGGGCGCCGGGGCGCATGTCGGAGGCGAGGCCGAGGCCGCGGGCGGTCTGCTCGCGGAGCCATTCGCGGGAGTAGCGGAAGCGCTCCACGGCGAAGGGGGCGGCGTGCGGGGCGACGAGGTCGGCGATCTCCGCGGGGTCGACCTCGGCCTCGGGGACGAGGAAGCCCTCGTCGCAGAGGGCGTCGACGATCTCGTCGGGGTCGCCGAGGGTGCCGATGCGCAGCAGGCGGCCGATCGACCACTGGAGTTCCGCGGGGACGCGGGCGGCGCCGCCGAAGTCCAGGACGCCGAGGCGGCCGTCGTCCAGCAGGCGGAAGTTGCCCGGGTGCGGGTCGATGTGGATCATCTCGCAGCGGGCCGGGCCGGACAGCAGGAAGCGGAACAGCAGGAGGCCGGCGCGGTCGCGGGTGTCCTGGCCGGCCTCGGCGATGACCTTGGCGAGCGGGGTGCCGTCCAGCCACTCGGTGACCAGCACGTTGCCGGACTGGGCGACGACGGCGGGGACGGCGAAGTCGGGGTCGCCGGCGTAGGCGTCGTGGAACGCGGTCTGCGCGCGGGCCTCGTCGACGTAGTCGAGTTCCTTCTCCAGGCGGCGCTTGAGGTCGGCGATGACCGGCTTGACCTCGACGCCGGGGAACAGCGGGGTGAACAGGCGGCTGAGCCGGGAGATCTGGTTGAAGTCGCTCATCAGCGCCTGCGCGGCGCCGGGGTACTGGACCTTGACCGCGACGGTGCGGCCGTCGTGCCAGACGGCCTTGTGGACCTGCCCGATGGACGCGGCGGCGGCCGGGCGGTCGTCGAACTCGGCGAAGTGGTCGCGCCAGTCGTCGCCGAGGCCCTCGGCGAGCACCTTGTGGGTCGTGGCGGCGGGCATCGGGGGCGCCGACTCCTGCAGGCGGGTGAGGCTGGCGCGGAACGGGCCGGCGATCTCCTCGGGCAGCCCGGCCTCGAAGATCGACAGCAGCTGGCCGACCTTCATCGCGCCGCCCTTGAGCTCGCCGAGCACGGCGAACAGCTGCTCGGCGGTGCGGCGCTGCACCTCCAGCGCGACGGCCTCGGCGGGGCGGCCGAGCGTCCGCTTGCCGAGCCCGAGGGCGGTGCGGCCGGCGAACCCCAGCGGGAGGGTCGCCAGCTTGGCGGTGCGCGTCACCGCGCGGCGGGGGATGTCACTCACGGCCCGGCCGTCCCTCTTTCGACGATGCGTCCAATGACTAAGCCTCTCATGGCGGGCGGAAGCCACAAAGTGGTCACCCGCCCTTAAAGATTCAGCGTCCGGCCGGGCCCGAAGATTCCCGGCCGGACGCCGCCGCGCCGGGCGCGCACGGGCGCAGCAGGAGCTGCACCACCTCCAGCGCCTGGTCGATCTCCGGCCGGTTCCCGCCCAGGTAGTGGGCGTACATGAAGGAGTCGGCGACGCGGACGATCGCCTGCGCGAGCGTCCGGGTGGGCAGCGGGACGCACAGTGCGCCGCGGTCGATCTCGGCCTGCAGCTCGCGGGTCAGCAGCTCGGTCGCGCGGTCCTCGATGGTGCCGGGCATGGTGGCCAGCCGGATGAACAGCCGCGGCTCGCGCTCGGTGAACGCCTTCAGCGGCGCCGCGGTCACGACCGCGCTCATGAAGCGTTCCAGGACGGTGAGGATCCGCTCCGCGCCGCGTCCGCCCACGTCCCGCACCGCGACCTGGTAGGTGCGCTCGGTCATCTCCGCGAGGACCGAGCCGAGGAGCTGCTCGCGGCTGCCGACCCACCGGTAGAGGGTCGCGCGCCCGACGCCCAGCTCGGCGGCCAGCGCGGACATGTCGATCGGCTCGCCCCGCAGGTCGTGCGCGGACGCGGCGGCGAGCGCGGCGGACGGCCCGGCCGGGTTCCGGCGGCCCGGCGCGTCCGGGGGAACGGGGCTGCCGCTCATCCGCACAGCATGGCACAGCGGCCGGGCCGCCCCGGCCGGGGCTCCTCGCGATCGCGCGACTACCCGGGGTGATCAAAGGGTAGTGCGCTGGTGTGAAGGACAAACATGGGGGTGCCGGACGCAAGGGCCGGCTGCTGATCATCGGTGGGGCGGAGAACCGGACCTGCGGGTCGGGGCCGCTGGAGACGTTCGTCGAGCTGTCCGGGGCCGAGGACGCGCGGATCGTGGTCGTGACGACGGCGACGGAGGTCCCCGAGGAGGTCGCCGAGGAGTACACGGCGGTGTTCGGGCGGCTCGGCGTGCCGTCGGTGCGGGAGCTGCGGCTGCTCGGCCGGGCCGCCGCCGACGACCCGGCGACGCTGCGGGCGCTGGAGGCGGCGACGGGCGTGCTGTTCAGCGGCGGCGACCAGTCCCGCATCCGGACCCTGGTCGGGTCGAAGACCAACGAGCTGCTGAAGCGCCGCCTGGACCAGGAGGGCCTGGTCATCGCGGGGACGAGCGCGGGCGCGACCGCGATGGGCCATTGGATGATCCTGGGCGGGCACGGCCACGAGGTCGCCGCGTCCAGCGTGAAGGTCGGGCCCGGGCTCGGCCTGCTCGACAACGTGCTGATCGACATGCATTTCAACGAGCGCGGCCGGCTGCCGCGGCTGATGAGCGGCATAGCGCTGGACACCCGCCTGCTGGGCGTCGGGATAGACGAGGACACGGCGATCGTGGTGGGCGACGGCCAGTTCGAGGTCGTCGGGACGGGCGTGGTCACGGTCGTGGACGCCGGTCAGTCCACCATCGCCTACGCCGCCTCCGACGACGAGCCGATGGCGATGTTCGACGTGTCGCTGCACCTGCTGCCGGCCGGCTGCGCGTTCCAGATGAACGACAAGCTGCCCGCGATCGGCAACATGCGCGGCCCGGACGAGGAGGACTGAGCCGTGCGGCTCGATCATGTGCGCCGCCTGAGCGGCCCGAACACCTATCTGACCCGTCCCGTCGCGATCGCGCGGATCGATCTGCAGGGCCTGGCCGGCCACGAGACGACCGACCACCCCGGCTTCGCCGAACGCCTGCTGGACGCGCTGCCGGGCCTCGCGGAGCACCACTGCTCGGCGGGCCGTCCCGGCGGGCTGCTGGACGCGATGGCGCGCGGCACCTATTTCGGCCATGTCACCGAGCACGTCACGCTGGAGCTGTCCGGCCTCATCGGCCGCGAGGTCTTCTTCGGGCGCACCGTCCGGGCGGGCGGTCCCGCCGAGTACGACGTGATCCTGGAATGCCCGCGGGACGAGCCGGCCGGGAGCCCGGTGGTCGAGCGGCTGATCGCGCTCGCCGTGCGGATCGTGACCGGCGCGCTCACCGGGGCGGTGCCCGACACCTCCGGCGACCTCGCCGAGGTCGCCGCCGCGCACGAGTGCGAGCGGCTCGGGGTGAGCACGGCGGCGCTGGCGCGGGCGGCGCGCGCGCGGGGCGTGCCGGTCCGCCGCGTCGACGACCTCAACCTGCTGCGGCTCGGGTACGGGCGGTACCGGCGGACGGTGTGGGCCGCGATGACCGACACGACGTCCGCGATCGGGATGGAGGTCGCGGGCGACAAGCGGCTCGCGCACCGGGTGCTCGCCGACGCGGGACTGCCCGTCCCGGAGGGGCGGGTCGCGGCGTCGGCGGCGGAGGCCCTCGAAGCGCTCCGCGACATCGCCGGGCCGGTGGTCGTCAAGCCGCTCGCCGGGCACCAGGGCGAGAACGTCCACATCGAGCTGACCGAGCCGCCGGAGGTGGTGGCCGCGTACGCCGCCGCGGCCGGGGACGAGGGCGAGGTGCTCGTCGAGTCCTACATCCCCGGCAAGGACTACCGGGTCCTGGTGGTCGGCGGCCGGGTCGCGGCGGCGGCCGAGCTGACCGCCGCGTGCCTGACCGGCGACGGGACGGCGACGGTCACGGCCCTCGTGGAGCGGGTGAACGCCGACCCGGCGCGCGGCGAGGGCCACGACCGGCCGCTGACCCGGCTGGCGCTCGGCCCCACCGAGCTGGCGCTGCTGGCGCGGCAGGGGCACGACCCCGGATCGGTGCCCGCCGCCGGGGAGCGGGTGTGGCTGCGCCGCAACGCGAACCTGTCCACGGGCGGCACCAGCCGGGACGTGACCGACGACGTGCATCCCGACCTCGCGGCCATGTGCGTGCGGGCCGCCGCGGCCGTCGGGATGGACGTGTGCGGCATCGACCTGCGGCTGCCCGACGCCGGCTCGCCGCCGCCCGCCGAGCGCGGCGCCGCCGGGATCCTGGAGGTGAACGCCGCGCCCGGCCTGCGCATGCACCTGGCGCCGCACGAGGGCGCGGGCCGCGACGTCGCCGGCGACGTCCTCGACCTGCTGTACCCGGCGGGGACGCCGTCGCGGGTCCCGGTCGTGTCGGTGACCGGCACCAACGGCAAGACGACGACGGTCCGGATGATCGCGCACATGCTGGAGCTGGACGGCCGGCGGACCGGCATGACCAGCACCGAGGGCGTGCACGTGGGCGGGCGGCTGGTCCACCTGTCGGACGCGTCCGGGCCCCGCTCGGCGGAGATGGTGCTCGGCGACCGGTCGGTGGAGGCGGCGGTGCTGGAGACCGCGCGGGGCGGCATCGTCCGGCGCGGCCTCGGCTACGACCGCGCCGACGTCGCGGTCGTCACCAACGTCACCCGCGACCATCTCGGCATGGACGACACCGAGTGCGTGGACGACCTCCTCGACATCAAGGCGCTGGTCGCCGAGGAGATCCGGCGCGGCGGGCACGTGGTCCTGAACGCCGAGGACGAGGCGTCGGCGAGCCTGGCCCGGCGGCCCACCGTGCGGCGCCGCGACCCGGTGATCCGCTACTTCTCGCTCTCGCCGGACGCGCCCGTCCTGGTGGCGCACCTGCGCGGCGGCGGGCTCGGCTACTACGTGGCGGACGGCTGGCTGACCGAGGCGCGCGGCGACCGCCGCACCCGGATCCTGCCGGCCGGCGAGGTGGCGGGCGCGTTCGGCGGGCACGC
>NZ_JABXFD010000126.1 GCF_013372625.1 Actinomadura sp. BRA 177 | reverse complement strand
ATCTGCTGCGGTTACCGCACCGGCGAACTCACGAGCCTCAGGCATGCAGACAGCGTTGCACCACCCAACGTGATCACGTACAGGAATCGTTCGATCGCTTACCGAGATCTAGCTATGTAGTACTAGGCGCTGACCGCCCATGTCGTAGCCCGCGACCAAGATTTTCGCGTCACGGCCTTGAAGGGCTACGGGGAGGTTGTAGGTGCCGTCCGGGGTGTTCCAGGTGAGGTTCGCCGACTGGTCGTCGTCGGTTTTGCGGTCGGCGTGCCGGATGAGGACGAACTGCGTGCCCGTGTCGGGATTGGCGCGGGCCTCCGTGTGGACGGCCGGGTTGTCGGACGTGGGGGCCTCGGCCGGGTCGGTTTTGGTGAGGGGTGCGGCCGTGGTGAAGAAGAGGCCCTGGCGTTTGAACTCGTCGTACTTGGTGGTGAGCTGACGGTTCTCGGTGATTGGGGCGCCGTAGTCGTAGGACGTGTAGACGTCGTTCGGCTGGGCGAGCCGTCCCCAGTTCGTGCCGCCGAAGGCCATGTAGTAGCCGAACATCGTGGCGCCCGAAGTGATGAGGTTCGACTTGTAGTAGACCTTCATGTAGTTCGGGCCGGTGAGTTCGCGGCACTTGTCGTAGCCGGCGCGGTTCGCGTCGATGGCGCCGGCCTGGTATTCGGCGGCGTAGGCGGGCGCGTCGGGGCTGAGGCGTTCGGTGACGCCTCCGCCCCACGTTCCCCAGGTGTCGGGGTCGCGGCATTCGAAGGCTTGGGGATAGTCGTCCACCCCGGGGATCTGGACGGCGCCTTGGCCGGTTGCCCATGTGGGCGTCCAGGAGGCGTCACAGCATTGGTTGTGGGAGATGGGGACGTCGATTCCGTGCGCGCGGGCCTGGCGCTGGATGTCCTCCATGTAGGCCGGGTCGGTATTGGCCGCGTACTCATTCTCGGCGTTGTAGACGATGACCGATCCGCCGTGTGTGACCTGGTGTTTCGCGATGATCGGGTCGATGTGGGCGAGCCAGTCCCGGTAGGCGGCGGTGTAGTTGGGGTCGCTTGAGCGGGCGCGGCCGGGGACGGTCTTCAGCCATGCGGGGAGGCCGCCGCCGGTTGTTTCGGCGTTGATGTACGGGCCGGGACGGGCGACGACGTAGAGGCCGAGTTCGTCGGTGAGGCTGAGGAGCCGGTCGACATCCCGTACGCCTGTGAAGTCGTACTTCCCGGGAGCCGGTGAATGGTAGGCCCAGTCGAAGTAGAGGGACACGCCGTTGAATCCGGCGGCCTTGATCTTGTGTCCATTCACGGGGTGAGCCGTGATCAGGCTGTGGTTGTGGGTGGGAGCCAGGGGTTGCGGGCGAGTGCGGCGTGGATGGCGTCGATGGGCCGGACGCCGTGGTTGCGTGCGCTGATGAGGTAGG
>NZ_JABXFD010000246.1 GCF_013372625.1 Actinomadura sp. BRA 177 | reverse complement strand
GAGATGTGTATAGGGGACAGGTGCAGGACGACGAAGCGGGTGACGGCGTCGGCGACGTCGTGGATGTCCTCGGCGAGGATGGACAGGCCGTAGCGGGCGGCGGCGAACGAGCCGGCGAGCGCGGCGTCGTAGTGGCCGTCGGCGACGTGCTGGGCGGCCTCGGCGTTGGACGTGGCGGCGCGCCATTCGGCGTGCGGGACGTTCTCCAGCAGCCAGCGGCGGCACTGCGGCTGCGCGATCGGGTGGGACGCGACGGTCTTGATGTCGTCCAGCGACGTGCCGGGGCGGACGAGCAGCGCGAACGAGACCGGCAGGTGGATCTCGCCGACGATCTGGAGCGGTTCCCCGGTGGCCAGCTCGTCCAGCGTGGTGGGGACCGAGCCTTCGACGGAGTTCTCCAGCGCGACGACGGCCGTGTCGGCCTCGCCGTTGCGCAGGGCTTCCAGGACGGCCGGGACGGTGGCGTACGGGATGTGCTCGGCGCCAGCGGCGCCCGGGAGGGTGAGGAGCGCGGCCTCGGTGAACGTGCCCTGCGGACCCAGGTAGGCGTAGCGCGCTGTCCTGCTGTCTGCGGTCACGGGGTCCCCCGGGGCGAGTGGTGTGTGGCTGAACACGCCGAGTTTACTCGTCGGCGGGTAAAGCCGGTGCCGCCCTAGGCGCGGGCGGACGTGCGGTCGCCGCTGCCGAAGTCGGCCAGCGGGTCGTCCAGCGACACGACCGGGCCCTTGCCGAGCCGGGCCGCGCGCAGGGCGTGGCTCTCCTCGGGGGAGAGCGTCTCGACCGGGTGCCCGGCCTGCACGACCTTGGCGTACGTCCGCGTCTCGGTCCGCCCGTTGATGGAGCTGACGACGACCCCGTCCCCGATCGCGTTGATCAGCGCGAGGGAGAACGACCGGTGCCCGGACATCTCCTTCAGCGCGTCGTAGTGGACGATGGCGAGGTCGCGCAGCGCGCGCTCGTCCACCGATCCGCTGGCGACCTGGAGCTGGCGCCTGAGCATTTCCCCGCACTCGTCGACGACCTGGTTGACCCGGTTGTGCGCGACCACCGCGATGGACAGCCCCGCAATACCGGCGACCAGGCCCGCGACGGCCACCGCGACTAGCATCACGGGGCGAGCGTACCCACCTCGGCCTTCGGTTGCGAAGGAACCCCCTGATCCGCGCCCGATTTGACCCGGTTCACCAGCCAGGTGCCGAGGACGGCGATGGAGACGAGCGCGGCGATCCCGAACGAGTCGCGCAGGACCTGGCCCGCGAATTCCGCTACAGCGGAGTGCTCTGGGCCGATCCAGTCGCGTCCCCACCACGGCAGCGGCCACAGGAACACGAACCAGACGCCGAGCGCATAAAGACATCTTCGCGTGTCCCGGCCGTCACCGGCCAAAGCCCCGATGACCGCGATCATCCAGACAAGGTGGTGGATCCACCCCACAGGGGACAGCACGACGGACAGCAGCCCGACGATCGCGACCGCGCCGAGCAGCAGGCTGTTCGCGTCCGTCCCGGTCAGTTCGTCGGCGGCGAGGGTGACTCGGCGGGCCCAGGTGAAGCCGAAGTAGGCGACGATCAGCGCGAGGACGAGCCAGACGGCCGTCCGGACGGACCCCTCGTCGAAGATCCGCGCGACGATGCCCTGGATCGCCTGGTTGGTGGTGCCGTCGACCGCGCCCGTCCGGTCGCCGCCCTGCAGCAGCGCGCCGAACCAGTAGGCGGACGAGTCGGCGGGCAGCAGCGCGAACCCGGCGAGGGTCGCGGCGGCGGCGGTGAGCACCGCGTTGCCCAGCGCGTCCCGGCGTCCGGTGAGCAGGAAGTAGATGAGGAAGACGCCCGGCACCAGCTTGATCGCGACGGCGAGGCCGACGAGCGCGCCGCGCGGCCAGCGGGGCGTGCGGGC
This sequence comes from Actinomadura sp. BRA 177, assembly GCF_013372625.1. Classification (GTDB taxonomy): domain Bacteria; phylum Actinomycetota; class Actinomycetes; order Streptosporangiales; family Streptosporangiaceae; genus Spirillospora. The sequence continues at coordinate 15,387 of NZ_JABXFD010000246.1, read as the reverse complement.
GCAGCAGTCGGCGAGGCACATGGCGAGCAGGAACAGCCCGACCTGCCCGAAGCGGACCTGGTCGCGGACGGGGTCGAGCCACGCCATCGCGGCGAACAGGACGCCGGCGGTGAGCGGCGCCCAGCGTCCGGTCCGGCGGATGAGGTCGCGGAAGGCGTACCAGACCACGATCGCCAGCGAGGCGTAGATCAGCACGACCCACGTCCACTGCGCGGCCCGCCAGGGGAGCAGGGTGAACGGGACGGCGAGCGCGGCGGCGAACGGCGGGTAGGTGAACGGCAGCAGCTGCGGCGGCTGCGTGAGGAACTCGTACAGGGGGGCGCCGCGCAGCACGGCGAGGCCGCCCTCCCGGTAGACCTCCAGGTCGACGAGCCGCTGGTCGGGCGGGTTGGTGAGCCAGCGGGACACGATCGGGACGACCGCGAGCACGGCGACGGCGAGGCCGGCGCACACGAGGAGTGCGCGCAGGCGTCCGCCGCGGGCATCGCCGACCTGCTGCACCATGGAACCGTCCACAGCCCGCAGGATATGGCCACTGTGCGGTGGTAGGGCTCTTGTAACCTGAACGCCATGATGCCCCGGGGAACGAAGATCGCCGTGTTCCTCGCGACCCTCGCCACCGTGCTGACCGGGGTTCTCGGCTGGTCCCCCGCACAGGCTGACACGCGCGCGCAGGCCACCGGACGCGTGGTGATCATTGGCGTGCCGGGGCTCATGTGGAGCGACATCAGCCAGCAGAACACGCCCGCTTTGTGGGGGTTGACGGCGGGCGGCTCCGCGGCGGGCCTCAGCGTGCGGACGACCCGCGTCAACACCTGCCCGACGGACGGCTGGCTGACGGTGTCGGCCGGGCAGCGGTCCCGGCTGCCGCACGGCGACTGCGCGCTGCCGTCCGCGCCGATCCTGCCCGGCCAGGACTCCCCCACCGGCCCGGTGCCGAAGGACGGCGCGATCGCCGCCGGCTGGCCTGCCATCAAGAGCGACAACGCGGGCACCAACTACCACGCCGAGATCGGGCTGCTCGGCGACGCCGTCCACAAGGCGGGCGGCTGCACGATGGCGGTCGGGCCGGGCGCGGTGTTCGGCGTCGGCAACGGCGGCGGCCGGGTGGACCGCTACGTCGAGTCCCCCGACAAGGTCACCGCGGCGGACTGGGCGCGCTGCCCGCTCGCCGCGGTCGACGTCGACGACCTGTTCCGCGCCTACATCGACGCGGGCGTCGACCCGCACGGCGACCAGATCCCGCTGTCGGACGAGGGCCGCGCCGACGCCGCGGCCGACGCCGACCGCCGGGTCGGACAGGTCGTCACCGGCGTCCCGCAGGGCACGACCATCCTGCTCGCGGGGCTGTCCGACACCGGCCTCAACCCGCACCTGCGCGTCGCCGTCGCGAAGGGCGACGGGTACGAGCCCGGTTTCATGACGTCCAGCGCCACCCGGCAGGAGGGCCTGGTCACGCTCACCGACGTCACCGCGACCGCGATGAAGCTGCTCGGGCTGCCCCAGCCGAAGCAGGTCGTCGGGTCGGTGTGGACGGCGCAGCCGTCGAAGGTGTCCACGCAGGATCGGGTGGACGCGCTCGTGGACGAGGACGTCGCCGCACAGGCGATCCGCACCGTGCAGACGTCGTTCTACTGGGTGCTGTTCGCGACGCAGCTCGTCCTGTACGGGATCGCGGTGCTGGCGCTGCGGCGGCTCGGCGGCGACCGCCGGTCGCGGGCGCGGATACTGGGCGGCACCCGCGTGATAGCGCTGCTGGGCGGGGCGGCGCCGGGCGCGTCGTTCCTCGCCGGGCTGCTGCCGTGGTGGCGGGCCGAGCATCCGACACCCGTGCTGATCTGCACGGTGCTGGGCTTCGCGGGGCTGCTCACGGGCGTGGCGCTCGCCGGCCCGTGGCGCCGGTCCGTGGTCGTCCCCGGGTTGGTGATCACCGGCGTGACGGGCGCCGTCCTCGCGTTGGACGTGATGACCGGCTCCAACCTCCAGCTCAACACGCTGATGGGGTACACGGCGCTGGTCGCCGGACGGTTCTACGGCTTCGGCAACCAGGCGTTCTCGCTGTTCGCCGTCGCCGCGATCCTGACGGCGGCGTGGCTGACCGAGTACCCGCTGCGCCGGCGCCGCAAGGCGATCGCGGTCGGGATCGTCGCCGTGATCGGGGTGTTCGCCGTCCTGGTGGACGGCCTGCCCGCGTTCGGCAGCGACTTCGGCGGCGTGCTCGCGATCGTCCCCGCGTTCGCGATGCTCGGCCTGATGGTCGCCGGGCAGCGCGTGTCCGCGCTGAGGCTCGGCGTCTTCTTCGTGGTGGGCGCGGCGATCGTGCTGTTCATCTCCTACCTGAACGCGCAGAGCGCCAACCCGACGCACCTCGGCCGGTTCTGGCAGGACCTCATGGACGGGGACGCCTGGGGCATCGTCACCCGCAAGTTCAACGCGATGCTGAACAGCCTCGGGTACTGGCCGTACACCCTCGCCGTCGCGGCCGCCGTCGTGTTCCTGTTCTTCGTCCTGGCGCGGCCGACGCGGTGGCGGGTGTCGCTGCTGCAGGGCGCCTACAAGCACAGCCTGTCGATGCGCCCGGCGCTGATCTGCGCGCTGGCCGTCGGCGTCATCGGCACCCTGGCGAACGACTCCGGCGTCGTGGTCCTGTCGGTGGCGTTCAGCCTGGCGACTCCGCTGATGCTCGCGGCCGGGCTCCGGTCGCTGGAGATCGACCTGAGGAACGCAGACACGTCGCCACCAGAGCCGTCAGAATCGCGAGAAGCGTCCACGGGATCACCGTCGGCCTGACGACGGTGAACAGCCACTCCAGGTCGTCCGGCAGCCGGATGCGGGCGGGGGCGCGCGCGGGCAGGTAGGCGAGGCTGAGGGCCGCGGTGTGCGCGAGCAGGATCCAGTCGATCCGCGTCCAGGGCAGCAGCGCCAGCAGCGCCCAGCCGAACCCGTCGTACCAGGGCAGCGCGTAGGGCGCGACGAGGAGCCAGGCGAGGACGAGCGCGGCGGCGAGGCGCTGGTGCCTTCCCGCGTCCTCTTCGGGGAGCGCCCGGACGAGCAGGACGAACAGCGCCAGCCCGAGCAGCATCGCGCCCGTCTTGATGACGTCGCGCTGCGAGCCGCGGCCGAGCGACTCGTCCAGCAGATGCCAGGGCGTCGCGAACGACACCATGTTGCTGGCCTCGCGGACCTGGTCGAGCGCGTGCGGCCCGGCCAGCGCGTACGAGGTCACGGTGACGGCGGCGCCACCGGCCGCCAGCGCGAGCAGTCCGCCGAGCGACCGCCATTTCCGCTCGCGCAGCAGCGCGAGGGCGGGCCCGCCGGCGACGAGCACGGCCGGCAGCTTGATCGCCGTACCGACGCCGGCGAAGGCACCGGCGGCCAGGGAACGCACCCATCCGGCTTTGGGACCGAACACGGCGAGCGCCGCCACCATCGGCGCGATCGCGAGGACGTCGTTGTGCGCGCCCGCGATCAGGTGGAACAGCACCAGCGGGTTGCACGTCCACAGCAGCGCGGTGCGCAGCCGCCGTTCCTCGGTCCTGGACGTCCGGTAGAGGATCAGCGCCGTCACCGCGAACGCGAGGACGTTCGCCACCGACATGACGAAAACGGTCAGCCGTACGGAGTCGTCGCCGATCCACGCGGCGAGCGCCTGCTCGCCCGTCGCGATCGGCCCGTACACCGACGGCGTCGTCCGCCACTCCTCCGGCGCCCCGGCGACCGGATCCCTGGACAGGTCGTCGGCGCTGGTCACGTACGGGTCGTGGCCCGTCGCCGCCATCCGCCCGTAGGAGGCGTAGTTCAGGTGGTCGGTGGACCCGATCGGCGGCATGCACATGAACGCGACCGCCGCCAGCAGCCCGGCGACGACGAGCGGCAGCGCCGGGACGCGCCAGCCCTTCCGGACGGCGGCGAAGCACAGCCCGAGACCCGCGGTGCTCGCGACGATCCCCGCGACGACCAGCCCGATCACCAGGTACGGCGACGGGTGGACGACGAGCGAGTACGGCGGCTGGCCGCGCGAGCCCTCCAGATCCGGCTCGAACACCGACGGACCCAGCAGGGCGGTGCCGAGGAAGCAGGCGATGCCGGCCCCGATGCCCCACAGCCCGCCCGTCCCGAGACGACAGGTCCCGAGACGACGGGCCCGGAGACGACGGGTCACGGGCGGCTGCCGCGCAGCCGGCCGAGCCGCCGCGCCACCACCGGGTCGCGGACGGCGAGCGCCCGCGCCACCGGCACCGACTGGCGGGCCCAGCTGCACCGCGGCCGGCAGTTCCGGGACGTGGCGCGGTGCGCGAGCGGCACCTCCACCTCCCGCACCCGGAACCCCTGCCGCAGCAGGTCGATGGTCAGCGCCGTCTCCACGGCGAACCCGGCGGCGAGCGGCAGTGCCGCGTCGAACGCGGCCCGGGTCAGGCAGCGCTGCCCGTTGAGCGGCGCGTCCGGCTCCCAGCCGGTGGCGCGGCGGACGCCCTCGCGGGACAGCCGCACGACGAAGCCGTGCCCGCCGAGCTTCACCGTCGTGCTGAACACCGCGATCGTCATGTCGGCGTCACCGGCCCGGACGGGTTCGACGAGCGGCGCCGCCTCGCGGGCGGTCTCGGCGAGGTCGGCGTCGAGGAAGAGCAGGTGCCTGGGCTGGTCGCGGCCGTCATCCAGGAGCCGGACGGCCTCGGCGCCGGTCTCCATCGCGGCGCCCTTGCCGCGGTTGCGGCTGTGCCGCACGACCCGCGCCCCCGCCTCGCGCGCCACCCGGCCGGTGCCGTCGGACGAGCCGTCGTCGACCACCACGACGAGATCGGCGCCGGGAAGCTCCTGCGCGGCCTTGACCGTGGCCGCGATGCGGTCGGCTTCGTCCATGGCGGGGATGATCACCGCGACGTCGTGCATGTACGCGATGGTAGTCCGGGACGGACGTGCGATGTGGAATGCCGCCGCGAACGGTTACCGGCGCGGCGACGCGGCGACCTCCGGGGTTCACCCGCAGGCCGCCGGTTGCAGCCGATGGTCGGTCAGCCGGCGTCCAGGACCGGTGCCTTCTCCGTGACGGTGAACACGGTGTCGAGCCCGGTGACCTGCAGGATCCGCCGGACGGCCGGGCGCGGGGCGGCGAGCTCCAGCGAGCCGCCCTGCTCCTTGAGCCGCTTCATGGCCGACAGCAGCACGTTCATGCCCGTCGAGTCGCAGAACTCGACGCCGCTCAGGTCGACCACGATGCGGGTGACCTGCTCGCGCAGCAGCCCCGCGAGGGCCGCCTGCAGTCTGGGTGCCGTGTACAGGTCGAGCTCGCCGGTCGCCGTAACGACGGCGTGACCTCCTTGAGACGCGGTCGAGACGTTTAGCTCCACGTGCGGCACACTATCTCGGGAACGGCCCCGGGGCCAGGCTGTTCGCCAACTCCCTTGTGGCATGGGCGTTTCCGGGGCGTGTCGCCGCCTTGCCAGCCCCGCACGCTTTGATAACTACGGACGGTATTGTTCTGAATTCGGGCGACGGCGGCGTGTTCCCCGCCGGGCGATGTACGCGGTTCGCGCCGCACGGAGGCCCGGAGTGAGAGAGGCTGAGCAGGTGCGACAGAAGGCCGATCCGAGAGAGACCCGGCTGCGCGAACGCCTGGAGACGATCCGGGCGCGCTCGGCGAAGTCCAGCTCGTGGCGGAGTTCCACCCAGGTGCTGTCCCGGCTGGTGAACCGGGACGGCCTCGTCCCGATCAAGACGCGCCTGTCCCGCGAGGACCTCGCCTTCCTCGCCGGCGCCCGGGAGGAGGTCATCGCGTTCGCCGACCTCGGCGTCCGGCTGCTCGACCTGCACCGCCCGCAGGAGGCCGGCGGCATCACCAGCGACCCCGACCACCCCATCCGGCGCTGCCGCGCCTGCATGTCCCGCTGGCCGTGCCCCACCTTCCGGACGATCTCCGAGTCCCTCGACCCCTAGACCGTGAGCGGCAGGCGGACCTCGAAGCGGCAGCCGGGCCCGTCGTTGGCCACACCGATCCGCCCGGCGTGCGCCTCCACGATGCCGCGCGCGATGGCGAGGCCCAGCCCGGCGCCGCCGCCCGGCGTACGCGCCGCCTCGCCGCGGAACGCGACATCGAACACACGCGGCAGATCGTCCTCCGGGATGCCGCCGCACCCGTCCGCCACCGTCACCCGCGCCTCCCCGTCGCTGACCTCGGCGATGATCTCGACGGCGCCGTCGCTCGGGGTGTGCCGGATCGCGTTGACGACGAGGTTGCGGAGCGCGCGTCCCAGTTCGCCGGCGTCCGCCTGCACGGGCAGTCCCTCGCGGACGTCGCCGCGCAGCCGGACCCCCTTGGCCCGGGCGAGCACCTCGGTACCGGCGACCGCGTCCGCGACCAGATCCGCGAGCCCGACGCGTTCGGTGGACAGGCGCAGCGCGCCCGCGTGGATCCGGGACAGCTCGAACAGGTCGTCCACCATCTCCGTGAGCCGCTCGGCCTCGACGCGGATGCGCCCGTGGTAGCGCTGGACGGTGCCCTGATCGGCGACGACCTCATCCTCCAGCGCCTCGGCCATCGCGCGCAGGCCGGCCAGCGGGGTGCGCAGGTCGTGGCTCACCCAGGCGACCAGCTCGCGGCGGCTCGCCTCCAGGGCCTGCTCGCGCTCGTGGGCCGCGGCCAGCCGGTCGTAGGCGGCCTCCAGCTCCCTGGACAGCTCGGCCAGCTCGGCGGGGAGGCGCGCGGCCGGCTGCCGGAACCGTCCCGCGCGGACGGCGTCCACGAGAGTCCTGTTGGCGGCGACCAGGCGGCGTCCCAGCAGCACCGACACCGCCATCGCGACAATGCCGGCAGAGATCACCACCGCGAGCACGACCGCCCGGTCATGGTCGTTCAGCACCATCATGAACGAGATCACGAGGATGCCGGAGATGGTCGCCAGCACCGTCGCGACGCCCACGACGATCAGCTGGGTGGCGACCGACCGTCCGCGCAGCCCGTACAGGGCGCCGAGCGCGACGACCGCCACCGTGAACGCGGCGACCACCGCGTAGAAGACGACCCAGAGGAGGTCTTCGAAGGGGATCATGCCTCGTCCCCGGGCTCGTACCGGTAGCCGACGCCCCACACGGTGACGATGCGGCGCGGGGCCGTCGGATCGTCCTCGATCTTCTCCCGCAGCCGCCGGACGTGGACGGTCACCGTGGACGAGTCGCCGAACGTCCAGTCCCAGACGCGTTCGAGCAGTTCGTCGCGGGTGAAGGCCCGCCTCGGGTGGCGCAGCAAGAACGCCAGCAGGTCGAACTCGCGGGACGTGAGCGCGAGCCGCTCGCCGTGCAATCCCGCCTCGTGCGCGCTGACGTCCACGACCAGGTCGCCGTCCCGCAGTGGCCCCGCCGGCCCGGTCGGGACGAGCGCGCCGCGCGCCCGCCGCAGCACCGACCTCACCCGAAGCGCCAGCTCACGCGGGCTGAACGGCTTGGTCACGTAGTCGTCTGCGCCGGTCTCCAGCCCGACGAGCCGGTCGGTCTCCGCACCGAGCGCCGTCAGCATCACGATCGGGACGGTCGAGGTCTCGCGCAGCCGCCGGCACACCTCCAGGCCGTCCATGCCGGGCAGCATCAGGTCGAGGACGACGAGGTCGGGCGGCTGGTCGAGCACCTTGCGCAGCGCGGTCGGCCCGTCCGCCACGCAGACCACCTCGTGCCCGTCACGAGCCAGATACCGGGCAACGACTTCCGCCACCGTCGGATCGTCATCGACCACCAGGACGCGTCCAGCGGGGCTCACGGAGTTCACCCCCACACGCTAAGCCGCCCACGCCGCCACCGGACGTCCCGTCATCACCCCGTAAGAAACGGGCCCAAGACCTCGGCTTCTCAGTTCCAGGCACAGACGAGCCAGCACGGGCCTGGGGGGTCAGGGTGAGCCCTGGCCGGGGATCAGGGTGGGCTCCATCGTGCGGTGGGGGGTCAGGGTCGTCCCCAAGGGTGATGTCCTCCGGGAACGCAGCGCATACGGTGGAGGCATGGGTAAGACGATCCTGACCATCATCGGTGTTGTGCTCGCGATATGGCTGGCGATGACCGTCATCGGCGCCATCATCTCGATGCTCAAGTTCTTCTTCTTCATCGGACTCGTCGCCGTCGTCGTGGTACTCGCCGTGACCGCCGTGTCCAAGATGTCCAAAAGCCACTAACTAAGCAGCTCATACCCCTTGCGGGGCGTCGCCGGTGACCGCATGATGCCGGGATAACCAGGCGGTCATCGGCGAAGGGACATACGTGCCGGGTCTGACAGAGGTGCTGCGCGAACGCGCACGTTCACATCCCGATCGCATCGCGTACATCGCGGGCGACACCGAGGTCACCTTCCGGGACTTCGACCGGCGCGCCGACCGGGTCGCGGGCGCGCTCGCGTCCGCGGGCGTGGGGCACGGCGACCGGGTCGCGATCCTCGACAAGAACTCCCTCGAATACGCCGAGCAGCTGTTCGGCGCGGCCCGCATCGGCGCCGTCCAGGTCCCGGTGAACTACCGGCTGGCCCCGGACGAGGTCGCCTACATCGTCAACAACGCGCAGGCGAAGGTCTTCATCGTCGGCCCCGAGTTCGTCCCCGTCCTGGACGCGATCGCCGGCAAGCTCGAACACACCACCCGCATGGTGGTCATCAACGGCTCCGACCACGCCTACGACGACTACGCGGCGTGGATCGACGGGGCGTCCGACACACCGCCCGACCATGAGCCCGAAACCGGGGACGTGTTCGTCCAGCTCTACTCGTCCGGAACGACGGGCCTGCCCAAGGGCGTCATGCTGACGCACGACAACTTCCTTGCGGCGCTGGACGTGACCACGGACGTCTGGGACATCGACGAGTCGTCCGTCCTGATGATCGCGATGCCGATGTACCACGTCGCGGGCAACGTCCTCACCGTCTCCGCCATCTACAACACGATCACGGGCGTCATCGCGCGCGAGCCCGACCCGACCGTGATCGCGCAGGCCATCGAGCGGCACCGCGTCACGCACATCTTCCTCGTCCCGGTCCTGCTGCAGTTCATGCAGCTGATCCCCGAGGTCGGCGCGTGCGACATGTCCAGCCTCAAGCTGATGCTGTACGGCGCGTCCCCGATCAGCGAGGACGTGCTGCGCGGCGCCATGCGGATGCTGCCGTCCACCGAGTTCATGCAGGTGTACGGGCTGACGGAGGTCACCGGCGCGATCACGATGCTGCCCGCCGCCGACCACGACCCGGACGGCCCGAACACGCACCGGCTGCGCAGCGCCGGCCTCGCCAACGCCACCACCACCCTCAAGATCGTCGACCCGGCGACCCAGGAGGAGGTGCCCGCCGGGCAGGTCGGCGAGATCCTCTGCCGGACCCCGCAGAACATGAAGGGGTACTGGGGGATGCCGGACGCGACCGCCACCGCCCTCTCCGAGGACAACTGGTTCCGCACCGGCGACGCCGGCTACGTCGACGAGGACGGCTACCTCTACATCCACGACCGCGTCAAGGACATGATCATCTCGGGCGGGGAGAACATCTACCCGGCCGAGGTCGAGAACGTCCTGATGAGCCACCCGGACGTCTCGGACTGCGCGGTCATCGGCGTCCCGTCCGAGCGCTGGGGCGAGACCCCGAAGGCCCTGGTCGTGCTCACGTCCGACCTCTCCGAGCAGGACCTCATCGACTACTGCCGCGAGCACCTGGCCCACTTCAAGTGCCCCAGCTCCATCGAACGCCGCGACGAGATCCCCCGCAACCCCACCGGCAAGATCCTCAAACGTGAACTCCGCGCCCCCTACTGGCAGGACAAGGACAGGGCTGTGTCTTAATGCATTTCTCTCCTCCTTCGGGCCTTGGCGGCCCTCCATCGTCGAGAAACGCGGCGATCGCTGGCATCGCATCCGACTCGCCTAGCGGCTCGCTGCGCGATCAGGTTCTCGCAAGCTCGAACCTGCCTTCGGACGCGATCGCAACATTGAGGCCATCGCGGGGCCGGGGCTCAAACTGCCTTAGGACGCGATCGCAACGCTGAGGCCGTCGCGGGGCCGGGGCGCGAACCCGCCTTCGGACGCGATCGCAACGTTGAGGTCGTTGCGGGGGCGGGGTTCGGGCCGCCGGGGTCGAGGGTCGTCACCTTGGCCCCGGCGGGCCGTTTCACGTGAAGCGGATTTCGGCGGACATGGGGCGGTGGTCGGACGCCTTGGTGCGGGCGGACGGGACGCTGCAGGAGACGGCGGCCGACTTGGTGATGAACAGGTAGTCGGTCTTCTCGACGGCCGTGCCCTGCCAGTTCTGCCGGGTCTTCGCGCCGGTCCGGGACGCGCCCGACTGGTCGCATTCGTCGTAGGCGGTGTAGAGCGGGTCGAGGGCCGGGCTGTCCGGGCTGTCGGCGAGGTCGCCGCCGACGAGGACGCGGCCGGTGCCGGCGAGCGTCGTGAGGGCGCGGGCCTCCTTCTGCCGCCACTCGTTGCCCTCGGCCGGGCTGAGCTGCGTGACGCACACCCTGGTCGCCCAGGACGGCACCTCGCCGCACAGTGCGATGCGCGTGCGGTCGGCGGGGGCGGGGAGCTTCGCCTGGCGGGTCCCGATGAGCGGTTTGTCGGTGCCGATCGCGACGCCGGCCTTGCCCTGGCCCTGCGCGCAAGAGCCACCGTCGGGGGACGCGGCGAACGCCCACGTCCACGTGTCCATGGTCTTCTTGAAGGTGCGCACGTGCCCTTCGCAGACCTCCTGCAGGAGGACGGCGTTGGTCCTGACCTTGCGTCCGCCGACCTCGGTGGAGCGCATCCGCTGGACGACCTGCTTGGTGAGCTTCGCGGGAGCGGCGCCGGACGGGCAGCCGGGCCCGCCGCAGACGTTCCAGGTCACCGCGTTGATCGTCACGGCGGGGGGCGGTTCGGCGGCGCCGTCGGCGTGGGCGGGGCCGCCGCCGCCCGGCAGGCCCTCGATGCTGGTGCCGGTGGCGGCCGCGGCGACGACCGCGGCCGCCGCGCAGACCGAGAGCAGGGGAATCAGGGCGCGGGGGGATCGCACACGTTCTCCAGAAATGGGGCTATCTGCGGGGGTGTTGCCGGAATCTCACCACATCAAGATCGCATCCGCCACCGGTTCGCGACCACGCGGTCACTCATGCGGGGACATTTTCCGGGCGCGCCCAGGCTAAGGGGGCCCGGCGGATGCTCCCGCCGGGCCCCCGCCCGCTAGTCCTCCAGCGCGGTGACCGTGCCGGCGCCGACCGTCCGGCCGCCCTCGCGGATCGCGAAGCCGAGCCCCTCGGTCATCGCGACCGGCTTGCCCAGCTCGACGGCCATCTCGACGGTGTCGCCGGGCAGCGCCATGCCGCCGTCGCCGCCGAGGTCGATGCCGCCGACCACGTCCGTCGTCCGGAAGTGGAACTGCGGCCGGTAGCCGTGGAAGAACGGCCTGGACCGTCCGCCCTCGTCCGCGGTCAGCACCCGGACCCGCGCCCGGAACCGCAGATGCGGCCGGATCGCGCCCGGCGCGCTGACGACCTGCCCGCGCCGCACCTGGTCTCGCTTGACGCCGCGCAGCAGCATGGCCGTGTTGTCACCGGCCTCCGCGTGGTCCATCTGCTGCCCGAACGTCTCCAGCCCGGTCGCGACCGTGCCGAACGACTCGCCGAGCCCGACGACCTCCACGGCGTCCCCGAGCCGTACGGCGCCCTGCGCCACGACCCCGGTCACGACGGTGCCGCGACCGGTGATCGTGAGGACGCTCTCGACCGGCATGAGGAACGGCTTGTCGAGAACCCGCTGCGGGACGGGCACGTACCCGTCGATCGCGTCGAGCAGGTCGCCGATCCGCGCCGTCCAGTACGGGTCGCCCTCCAGCGCCCGCAGCCCGGACACCCGCACGATCGGCACCTCGTCGCCGGGGAACCCGTACTCGGAGAGCAGCTCTCTGACCTCCAGCTCGACGAGGTCGAGCAACTCGGCGTCCTCGACCATGTCGGCCTTGTTCAGCGCCACCACGATGTGCTCGACGCCGACCTGCCGCGCGAGGACGATGTGCTCCCGCGTCTGCGGCATGGCCCCGTCCTGCGCGGACACCACGAGCACGGCCCCGTCCACCTGCGCGGCACCGGAGATCATGTTCTTCACATAATCGGCGTGCCCCGGCATGTCGACGTGGGCGTAGTGCCTGGTCGCGGTCGCGTACTGGACGTGCGAGACGTTGATCGTGATGCCCCGGTCGCGCTCCTCGGGGGCGCGGTCGATGCGGTCGAACGGCACGGCGGACGCCAGCCCGCGCTCGGCGAGCACCTTCGTGATCGCCGCGGTCAGCGTCGTCTTGCCGTGGTCGACGTGCCCCATCGTCCCGATGTTGAGATGAGGCTTGTCGCGCTCGTAAAGCTGCTTGGCCATCGGCCCTGTCCTCACTGGTGGATCCGGTGAGAACCCGTGCTTGCGACCACCCCCCTCCGCTGGTTCTCCGGAAGGGCTGGACGGAGAGGGGGCAGCTTCGCAGGCCGTCGACGACGACCGCTGCTGCTGCGAAGGCAGCCGGCACCGCGCTCAGCGGGCTGATGCCCGCGAGCGTCTTGGTGCCGACTGCGAAGAACATGCCAAGCACACTACGGACGGCCCTACGCCAAGTCGACCGATTTTCCACCCGATCACGCCGGACGCACGGCTGCCCCTAGGACACCGCTAGCGGGTCGCGACGGATCATCGACTCCCCGGAGGGCCGATCCAGCGGCACAAGCAGGGGGAGCCGCAGAACCGCACACGGCAGCGGCCTCTGTTCTTGCAGGACGTCAAGGCAAGGCGCCGCATGTCGGGAGCCCTCGCAATTACATCTCGTCCAGCGGCACAAGCAAGGGAAGCCGCAGAACCGCACACGGCAGCGGCCTCTGTTCTTGGAGGACGTCGCAGGTGGGGAGCCCTGGAATTACGTCTCGTCCGGCGGGACGCGCAGGAGAAGGAGGCCGGTGGCGGCGCCGGCGAACTGGAAGGCGGCGATCGCCAGGATCAGGCCGATCGGGCCTACGGCGTCCGCGGCGGCGGCGGTCAGGGCGGCGCCTACGGCGGATGCGCCGATCTTGAGGCTGCCCGCCGTCGTGTTGACCTGGCCCAGCCGGTCGGGCGGCGACTCGCGCTGGCGGAGCATGAGTGTGGCCGCGAACACCGGGCCCTCCGCGATCCCCGCCGCGACGAACGCCGCCGTCGCCCACGGCAGCGACGGCGCCACGGCGAGGGCCGCGAGCGACGCCCCGAACGCGACCAGTCCGGCGAGCATGACCGGCTCCGCGTGCTTCGGCGTCAGCCACCGGCTGGACGCGAGGGAGCCGATCAGCGACCCGACCGCGAGCGCGACGAGCAGCCGTCCGCCCGCGCTCGGCGCGGCCCCGATGTGCTCGGCCAGCAGCACCGCCGTCACCGCGACCCCGCCGAACCCCGTCCAGGCGAGCGTGGTGGCCACCGTCAGCGCCCGCAGCACCCGCCCTTCGGCAAGCACGACGATCCCGCCCATGATCACCGACGTCCAGCTCGCGGGACGGCCCGAGGCCATCTCCGCCGTGCTGCCCGCGTCCGCGCCCGCGACCCCGACCGCCGTCGGCCGCGTCCCCTGGTCAGCGGGCTCCTCGCGCGGGCCGGGGAAGGGGAGGAGCGGCAGCGTGAGCAGGCCGAGCACGCCGACGGTGACCACGGCGGTGCCCGCGTACTGGCCGCCGACCAGTGCGGCGAGGGCGGCGGCCAGGCCGGGGCCCGCGATGCCCGCGAGGTTGTAACTGGACGCTTCCAGGCCATAGGCGCGCGAAAGCCGTCCAGCCGGGACGAACCGGGGCAGCAGGCTGGTCAGCGCGACGACGATCGGCTCCGTACAACCGATCACCGCGGCGACGCACAGGGCGAGGACGAGCGGCGAACTCCCCGCCATGACCAGCAACAACGCGGTCGCGACGGCATAGCCGGCGGCAAGAGCGACCGCAACCGACCGCGGGCGCCGCACCCGGTCCAGCGCGTTGCCGATGATCGGCCCGCTGAGCACGTACGGCAGCGTCATGGCGGTCTGCAGATACCCGGCGGTCGCCGCGTGCCCCGTCCGCGCCTGGACGGTCAGGACCAGCGCCGTCGCGACGCCCTCGGCCGACACCCGCAGCATCGTCGCCGACGTGAGGTGGAGCGGCAGCGCCGCCATCCTGCCGATCACTCTCGCATGCTGGCACATAAACTGCGAAGAGTGACGGCAGCGAAGGCAGGGCACGAGCACCGGGTCACCAGCGAGGTCGGACGGCTGCGGACCGTCCTGCTGCACCGTCCCGGCGCGGAACTGAAGAGGCTCACCCCGCGCAACAGCGACAAGCTGCTGTTCGACGCGATCCCGTGGGCCGGCCGCGCCCAGGAGGAGCACGACGCGTTCGCGGAGGCCCTTCGCTCGCACGGCGTCGAGGTCCTCTACCTGACCGAGCTGCTGCAGGACGCTCTCGAATACGAGGCGGCCCGCGACCAGGCGATAGCCGACGCCATCATCGACCTGCGCCTAGGCGACCAACTCCGCCGCATAGTCGAGGACTACCTGCGCGACCAGGACCCGGAGAACCTCACCCAAACCCTGATCGGCGGCCTGGCCCACGAAGAGCTCAAATCCGGGCACGGCCTCGTCTACCGGCTCATGGACAGGCTCGACTTCATCATCGACCCGCTCCCCGGCCTCCTGTTCACCCGCGACAACAGCACCTGGATCGGCGACCGAGTAGCAGTAACGAGCCTGGCCATGGAGGCCCGCCGCCGCGAGTCGGCCCTGACCGCCCTCATCTACGCCCACCACCCCCGCTTCGCCGGCGTGGAACCGGTGTACTCACCATCCCTGGAACACGTCGAGGGCGGAGACGTCCTCCTCCTCTCCCCGGGCGTAATCGCAATAGGCACCGGTGAACGAACGACCCCCGCCGGCGTAGAACGCCTGGCCCGCCAGGTCTTCAAAGCCAACCTGGCCCACACCGTCCTAGCGGTGCCCATCGCCCAGGAAAGGGCGACCATGCACCTCGACACGGTCTGCACCATGGTCGACGTGGACATGGTCGTCATGTATCCCCCGGTCGCACATTCCCTAATGGCCCACAAGGTCACCCTCACCAACGGCGACCTACGCGTCTCGGAACCCCGCCCCTTCCTGGAGGCAGCCGCCGAAGCCATGCAGCTCGACCGCCTAAAGGTGATCGACACCGGCCTCGACCCGGTCACCGCCGAACGCGAGCAATGGGACGACGGCAACAACACCCTCGCCGTGGCCCCACGCCTATGCGTCGCCTACGAACGCAACATAGAGACGAACGCCCAACTAGAAGCGTCCGGCATCGAAGTAATCCGAATCAGCGGCAGCGAACTGGGCACCGGCCGAGGCGGCCCCCGCTGCATGTCCTGCCCCACCCTCCTGTCTCCTATACACATATC
>NZ_JABXFD010000387.1 GCF_013372625.1 Actinomadura sp. BRA 177 | reverse complement strand
CCGCCGCTGGCCGCCGGGCTGGTGAGGGCCGCCGAGGTGCTGCGGGCGGAGCGGCTGCGGGATCCGGCGCGGCGCCCGCTCGTCGTGGTCGTCACCGATGGGCGCGCGACCGCCGGAGGCGATGTCGACCGGGCGGCCGGGCTGCTGGCGGGGACGGCCGGAATTGTCGTGGACTGCGAGGACGGCCCGGTCCGGCTCGGCCTGGCGGGGCGGCTCGCCGCCCGGCTGGGCGCGCGGCTCGTCCCGCTCGGAGATCTCGATGGAATCGTGCGCGAGCACAGGAAGGCGGCCTGACATGCCCCAGGGGAAGCCCGTGTCCGTCCCCGACGACGGCCTCACCACGCGGCAGCGCCGCAACCGGCCGCTGCTGATCGTGCACACCGGGCCGGGGAAGGGGAAGTCGACGGCCGCGTTCGGGATGGCGCTGCGGGCGTGGAACCAGGGCTGGCCGGTCGGGGTGTTCCAGTTCGTGAAGTCGGCGAAGTGGCGGATCGGTGAGGAGCGGGCGCTGCGAGTGCTGGGCGACAGCGGCGAGGGCGGGCCGGTCGCCTGGCACAAGATGGGCGAGGGCTGGTCGTGGATCCAGCGGCCCGGCTCGGAGGCCGACCACGCGGCGGACGCGCGGGAGGGCTGGGCGCAGATCAAGCGGGACCTGGCCGCCGAGACGTACCGTTTCTATGTGCTGGACGAGTTCACGTATCCGATCAAGTGGGGCTGGCTGGACCTGGACGACGTGGTGGAGACGCTGACGTCCCGTCCGGGCGGCCAGCATGTCGTCGTCACCGGGCGGGACGCGCCGGAGCGGCTCGTCGGGGCCGCCGACCTGGTGACGGAGATGGGCAAGGTCAAGCACCCGATGGACGCCGGGCAGAAGGGGCAGCGGGGCATCGAGTGGTGATCCCGCGCCTGGTGATCGCGGCGCCCGCGTCCGGGAGCGGGAAGACGACGGTCGCGACCGGGCTGATCGCGGCGTTGCGCGCGCGTGGGCTCACGGTTTCGCCGCACAAGGTCGGCCCCGACTACATCGACCCCGGATATCACGCGCTCGCGGCGGGACGTCCGGGCCGCAACCTGGATCCGTGGCTCGTCGGGGAGGAGCGGATCGCGCCGCTGTTCCGGCATGGCGCGGCGGGCTGCGACGTGGCGGTGGTCGAAGGGGTGATGGGCCTCTTCGACGGGCAGGGCGACACGGGCTTCGCGTCCACGGCGCACGTCGCTCAACTGCTGGGCGCCCCCGTCGTGCTGGTCGTGGACGCGGCGCGGCAGAGCCGGTCGGTGGCGGCGCTCGTGCACGGGTTCGCGACGTTCGAGCCGGGCGTGCGGATCGGCGGCGTCGTCCTGAACCGGATCGGCTCCGGCCGGCACGAGGAGCTGTGCCGGGGAGCCCTGGAGTCGACGGGCATACCCGTGCTGGGGGCGATCCGGCGGGACGATGCCGTGGTGAACCCGTCCCGGCATCTCGGGCTGATCCCGGCGGCGGAACGCGGGGCGGAGGCCGTGCGGGCGGTGGAGCGGCTCGGCGAGCTGGTCGCCGAGTCGTGCGATGTGGAGGGGTTGCTGCGCCTCGCCCGCACCGCTCCCTCCCCGCCCGGCCCGGTGTGGGACCCGTCCGAGCATGTCGAGCCGGTGGACGGGCGTCCCGTCGTCGCGGTGGCGGGCGGGGCCGCCTTCACCTTTTCTTATAGGGAGCATGTGGAGCTGCTGCGCGCGGCGGGCGCCGACGTGGTGGTGTTCGATCCGCTGCGGGACGAGGCCCTGCCCGGCGGGACGGCCGCGCTCGTCATCGGCGGCGGCTTCCCCGAGGTGCACGCTGCCGAACTGGCCGCGAACACGAGGCTGCTCGGCGCAGTGCAGTCGTTCGCCGGGCCGATCGCCGCCGAATGCGCCGGCCTCCTTTATCTATGCGAGGAACTCGACGGGATGAAGATGTGCGGGCTCGTGCCGGGGCGGGCGCGGATGACGTCCCGGCTGACGCTCGGCTACCGGGAGGCCGTCGCGGTCGCGGAGTCGCCGCTGACCCGCGCGGGTGAGCGGTTCCGGGGCCACGAGTTCCACCGGACGTCCCTGAGCGGGGGCGCGGAGCCGCTGTTCCGGTGGCGGGACGGCGGCGACGGCTTCGGGAGCCAGCGGATCACCGCGTCCTACCTGCACCTGCACTGGGCCGGGTATCCGGAGCTGGCTCAGCGGCTGGTGTCGTCCTCCAGGTCGCCTTCCGCCTTGAGGTAGACCTCCTGGAGGCCCTGGAGGATCTCCGGGTCGGGGTGCTCCCACATGCCGCGCTCGGCGGCCTCCAGCAGCCGTTCGGCGATGCCGTGCAGCGCCCACGGGTTCGACTGCTCCATGAACTCGCGGTTCTCGTCGTCCAGGACGTAGGCGGCGGTGAGCCGGTCGTACATCCAGTCGGCCATGACGCCGGTGGTGGCGTCGTAGCCGAACAGGTAGTCGACGGTCGCGGCCAGCTCGAACGCGCCCTTGTAGCCGTGCCGGCGCATCGCGGCGAGCCACTGCGGGTTGACGACGCGGGCCCGGAAGATCCGCGCGGTCTCCTCCGAGAGCGTGCGGGTGCGGACGGCGTCCGGGCGGGTGCTGTCCCCCACGTACGCCTCCGGGGCCTTGCCGGTCAGCGCCCGGACGGTCGCGATCATGCCGCCGTGGTACTGGAAGTAGTCGTCGGAGTCGGCGATGTCGTGCTCGCGGGTGTCGACGTTCTTCGCGGCGACGGCGATGCGGCGGTAGGCGTTCTCCATGTCGTCGCGGGCGGGGACGCCGTCGAGGTCGCGGCCGTAGGCGTGGCCGCCCCACACCGCGTACACCTCGGCGAGGTCGGCGTCGTCGCGCCAGTTGCGGCTGTCGATGAGCGGCAGCAGCCCGGCACCGTAGGCTCCCGGCGCCGACCCGAAGACGCGGCGGGCGGCGCGCCGCTCGTCGCCGTGCCGGGCGGTGTCGGCCCGCACGTGGGCGCGGACGTGGTTGTCGGCGTCGGGCTCGTCGAGGGCCGCGACGAGGCGGACGGCGTCGTCCAGCATGGCGACGACGTGCGGGAACGCGTCGCGGAAGAAGCCGCTGATGCGGACGGTCACGTCGATGCGCGGCCGGCCCAGCTCGGCGAGCGGGATCGGCTCCAGGGCGGTCACGCGGCGGGACGCCTCGTCCCATTCCGGGCGTACGCCGAGCAGCGCCAGCACTTCGGCGACGTCGTCCCCGGCGGTGCGCATCGCGCTCGTCCCCCACACCGACAGGCCCACCGAGCGCGGCCATTCGCCGTGGTCGGCGCGGTAGCGGTCGAGGAGCGAGGCGGCCATCGCCTGCCCGGTCTCCCAGGCGAGGCGGCTGGGCACGGCGCGCGGGTCGACCGAGTAGAAGTTCCGGCCGGTCGGCAGGACGTTGATGAGCCCGCGCAGCGGCGATCCGCTCGGACCGGCCGGGATGTAGCCGCCGTTCAGGGCGTGCAGGACGTGGTCGAGTTCGTCGGAGGTCCGGGCCAGGCGCGGGACGATCTCGGTCGCGGCGAACTCCAGGACGCGGGCCACGAGGTCGCGGCGCTCCCCCGGCACCCGCTGGACGGCTTCGGCGACCGCGTCCACGGCCCAGCCCGCGTCCTCCATGGCCTGGACGAGTGAGCGGGCGGTCGCCTCGGCGGCGTCCACGTCGGCGAGGGCCGCGGAGCCGTCCTCGGTCAGCCCGAGCGCTTCGCGCAGGCCCGGCAGCGTCTCGCGCCCCGACCACATCTGCCGGGCGCGGAGCATGGCCAGCACGAGGTCGACGCGGGTCTCGCCCTCCGGCGCCTGGCCGAGGACGTGCAGGCCGTCGCGGATCTGGGCGTCCTTCACCTCGCACAGCCAGCCGTCCACGTGCAGGATGAAGTCGTCGAACTCGGCGTCGTGCGGGCGGTCGTCCAGGCCGAGGTCGTGGTCGAGCCTGGCGGCCTGGATCAGCGTCCAGATCTGCGCGCGGATCGCGGGCAGCTTCGCGGGGTCCATCGCGGCGATGGTCGCGTGCTCGTCGAGGAGCTGTTCGAGGCGGGCGATGTCACCGTAGGTCTCGGCGCGCGCCATCGGCGGCACCATGTGGTCGACGAGGACGGCGTGCGCGCGCCGCTTGGCCTGCGTCCCCTCCCCCGGGTCGTTGACGAGGAACGGGTAGATCAGCGGGACGTCGCCGAGCGCGGCGTCGGTGCCGCACGACGCCGACATGCCCGCCGCCTTACCCGGCAGCCACTCCAGGTTGCCGTGCTTGCCGACGTGCACGATCGCGTGCGCGCCGAACTCGTCCGACAGCCACCGGTACGCGGCCAGGTAGTGGTGGCTGGGCGGCAGGTCGGGGTCGTGGTAGATCGCGATGGGGTTCTGCCCGAAGCCGCGCGGCGGCTGCACCATCACGACGACGTTCCCGGCGCGGAGGGCGGCGAGAACGATGTCGCCGCCCTGCACGAACAGCTGCCCCGGCGGCGGGCCCCAGTGCAGCTCCATCTCCCCGCGCAGCTCCTCGGGGAGCGTGCGGTACCAGCGTTCGTAGGACGCGGCGGAGATCCGGACGGGGTTGCCGGCGAGCTGCTCCTCGGTGAGCCAGTCCTCGTCCTGCCCGCCGGCCGCGATGAGCGCGTGGATCAGCGCGTCGCCGTCCTGCTCGCGGACGCCGGGGAAGCCCTCACCGAGGTCGTTGCCCTCCGCTTCGAGGCGGCGCAGCAGCCGGACGGTGCTCGCCGGGGTGTCGAGGCCGACGGCGTTGCCGACCCGCGAGTGCTTGGTCGGATACGCCGACAGCATCACCGCGACGCGGCGCTCCGCGGCCGGGGTGTGCCGGAGGCGGCCGTGCCGGACGGCGATCCCGGCGACCCGCGCGGCCCGTTCCGGGTCGGCCGCGTAGACGGTGAGGCCGTCCTCGTCGATCTCCTTGAACGAGAACGGGACGGTGATGATGCGGCCGTCGAACTCCGGGATGGCGACCTGCGACGCGGCGTCCAGCGGGGACAGGCCGTCGTCGCTCGCCGCCCAGTCCGCGCGGCTCGTCGTCAGGCAGAGGCCCTGCAGGATCGGGACGTCCAGCGCGGCGAGCGCGCCCACGTCCCACGCCTCGTCGTCGCCGCCCGCCCCGGCCGTCGCGGGCCGCGACCCGCCCGCCGCGAGCACCGTCACGACCAGCGCGTCGGCCTCGCGGAGCGTGTCGAGCAGCGCGGGCTCGGCGGTGCGGAGCGACGAGCAGAACACGGGCATCGCGCGTCCGCCCGCGTCCTCGATCGCCGCGCACAGCGCCTCGACGAACGCGGTGTTCCCGGCCATGTGGTGGGCGCGGTAGTACAGCACGCCGATGACCGGGCCGCCGGTGGCGCGGGGTTCGTGGTCGAGCCGTCCCCACGCCGGCGCCGGGGCCGGCGGCGCGAACCCGCGCCCGGTCAGCAGCACGGTGTCGGACAGGAACGCGTGCAGCTCGGCCAGGTTGCCGGGCCCGCCGTGCGCGAGGTACGCGTGGGCTTCGGCGCACACGCCGCCGGTGACGGTGGACAGCTCCATCAGCTCGGCGTCGGGGGCCTGCTCACCGCCGAGGACGACCACGGGACGGGGGCCCGCGAGCAGCGCGTCGAGGCCGTCCTCCCAGGCGCGGCGCCCGCCGAGCAGCCGGACGACGACCAGGTCGGTGCCGTCGAGCAGGGCGGGCAGGTCATCGGCGGTGAGACGCGCCGGGTTGCCGAGCCGGTAGGCGGCGCCGGACGCGCGGGCGCTCAGCAGATCGGTGTCGGACGTCGACAGCAGCAGCACGGTGCCGTTGGACACGGCCGTTCCTCCCCCTGGGGTCCTCGCCCCGGTCGCGGGTGTCGCGATGGCAGGAGTCTCCTGGCTCCCGGATCGATGCTCGCCCCGGCCTTCCCGTCCGTGCGGACAGTGGCCTCAAGCGGGGTTCGCTCCCCGGTCACAGTGGCGGGACCGCGCCGGATTCGCACCGGCTTCCTCCCATTGCCATCGCCTGTGGAGAACAGTACGGCAGAGCGGGCCGCCGGCAAAGTGTGGTTAACATCCTCCCCGTGCCGAATGTCAGATCCCGTGCCGACGCGTGCCCCGGCGCGCTGCGCACTCACGACGCCGCCGACGGGCCGCTGGCGCGCATCCGCGTGCCGGGCGGCGCGGTGACGTCCGCGCAGCTCAGGACGCTCGGCGACGCCGCTCGCGGGCTGGGCCGGGACGTCATCGAACTGACCTCCCGAGGCAACCTGCAACTGCGCGGCGTCCACGATCCGGCGGCGCTCGCGGAACGTCTGGAATCGGCCGGCCTGCTCCCGTCGCCGTCCCACGAACGGGTGCGCAACATCGTCGCCTCCCCGCTAGGTGGACGTGGCGAACACGGCACCCTGGCAACGGACCCGCTCGTCACGGCGCTCGACCGAGCACTGTGCGCGAACCCCCGGCTGGCCGATCTGCCGGGCCGCTTCCTGTTCGCCCTCGACGACGGCACCGGCGATGTAGCCGCTCTCGACGCCGACGTCACTCTCACCCCGACCGGCCTACTGTTCGCCGGTTCCCGGCTGTCCTTCCCCATCGGAACCGAGCCACTGAGCCCCCCGGCAGGAGGTCCCGCGCCAGGCGGCAAGACGTCTCGCGCGACCGTCCAGGAGTCGGCCGCGGCCTTCTCTGGAGACGGCGAAGGCGGTGTGCACGGAGTCCCTCTGCTGGCCGCGGCGGCGGAGGCGTTCCTCGACGTCGGAGAGGACGCGTGGAGGTTGGCGGAGGTGCCGGACGGGGTCCGGCTCATCGCCGGACGGCTGGGGGCGAGCAAGGAAGAGACCGCCGCCGATCCTGAGCCCCGGCCCCCCTACGCCGGGGTCGTCCGGCAGCGGGACGGGCTCGTTTCGCTTGAGATCGTGCCACCGCTCGGGCGGATGTCCGGTGCGCAGGCCGAGGCCCTCGCCGAGGTCGCCGACGACGTGCGGGTGACGCCTTGGCGGAGTGCCGTATTGCGTGATCTGACCTGGGAGAACGCCTCCACCATCGCGGAGACGCTGGACGGCGCGGGGTTCGCGGTCGATGCGGCGTCGCCCTGGGTCGGGGTGTCGGCGTGCACGGGAAGTCCCGGGTGCGCGAAGTCGCGCGGTGACGTGCAGGGCGAGGCGCGGCGGTGGGTCGGCGGGCTGGAGCGCGCCCCGGAGACCCCCGTCCACTGGGCGGGGTGCGAGCGGCGGTGCGGGATGCCGCGCGGCCCGGTCGTGCTGAGGATGGCGGAGGAGCAAGGGTGATCGACTACGTCCGGGACGGCGCCGAGATCTACCGGCGGTCGTTCGCGACGATCCGCGCGGAGGCCGACCTCACGGGCCTGCCGGACGACGTGGCGCGGGTCGCGGTCCGGATGATCCACGCGTGCGGCATGACCGACCTCGTCGAGGACCTGGCCTGGTCGCCGGGGGTCGTGGAGCGGGCGCGGACGGCGCTGCTGGGCGGCGCGCCGATCCTGTGCGACGCGCGGATGGTCGCGTCCGGGATCACGCGGAAGCGGCTGCCCGCCGGCAACGAGGTCGTATGCACGCTGGGCGATCCGGGCGTGCCGGAGCTGGCGGCGCGGCTCGGCACCACGCGGAGCGCGGCGGCCCTTGATCTGTGGCTCGACCGGCTGGACGGCTCGGTGGTCGCGATCGGCAACGCGCCGACCGCGCTGTTCCGGCTGCTGGAGCTGGTCGCGGAGGGCGCGGGACGTCCGGCGGCGGTCCTCGGGATCCCGGTCGGGTTCATCGGCGCGGCCGAGTCCAAGGAGGCCCTGGCCGCGAGCGGTCTCGACCATCTGGTGGTGCGCGGGCGGCGCGGCGGCAGCGCGATGACGGCGGCGGCGGTCAACGCCATCGCCAGTGAGGCGGAGTGATGGCGGGACGGCTGTTCGGCGTGGGCGTCGGGCCCGGCGACCCGGAACTGGTCACGGTGAAGGCGGCGCGGCTGATCGGCGGCGCCGACGTGGTCGCCTACCACTCCGCGCGGCACGGCCGCAGCATCGCCCGGTCGGTCGCCGAACCGTACCTGCGGGACGGCCAGGTCGAGGAGCAGCTCGTCTACCCGGTGACGACCGAGACGACCGGTCATCCGGGCGGCTACCAGGGGGCGCTGGACGACTTCTACGCCGACTGCGCCGCCCGGCTCGCCGCGCACCTCGACGCGGGCCGGACGGTCGTGGTGCTGAGCGAGGGCGACCCGCTGTTCTACGGGTCCTACATGCATCTGCACAAGCGGCTCGCGCCGCACTACCCGGCCGAGGTGGTGCCCGGTGTGACGTCGCTGAGCGCGGCGTCGGCGGCGGCCGGGCGTCCGCTGGTGGAGCGGGAGGAGACGCTGACCGTCCTGCCCGGCACGCTGCCCGGCGACGCGCTGGCCGAGCGGCTGCGCACCGCGGACGCGGCGGCCGTGCTCAAGCTCGGCCGGACGTTCACCAAGGTCAGGCAGGCTTTCGAGGACGCGGGACGACTCGGCGACGCCTGGTACGTGGAGCGGGCCGCCACCGACCGGCAGCGGGTCGTGCCGCTCGCCGGCGTCGACCCGGCGGACGTCCCGTACATGTCGCTCGCGCTGCTGACGAGCCCGGCGGAGCGGTCGTTCGAGGCGCCTCCCCCGGCGCGGCCGGAGGGCCGCGGATGGGTGCGGGTCGTCGGGCTCGGGCCGGCCGGGCGGCCGTGGCTCACCCCCGAGGCGCAGGACGTCCTGGCGTCCGCGACCGACCTCGTCGGCTACGGCCCCTACCTGGACCGCGTCGCGCCGAACCCGCGGCAGCGGCGGCACGCGTCGGGGAACCGGGTGGAGGCCGACCGGGCCCGGCACGCGCTGGCACTCGCGCGGGACGGGGCGCGCGTCGCGGTCGTGTCGTCCGGCGACCCGGGCGTGTTCGCGATGGCGGCGGCCGTGCTGGAAGCCGCGGCCGAGGACGAGTTCGCGGACGTCCCGGTGCAGGTCGTGCCGGGTCTGACGGCGGCGCAGGCCGTCGCGGCGCGGGCGGGCGCGCCGCTCGGGCACGACTTCTGCGTCCTGTCGCTGTCGGACATCCTCAAGCCGTGGGACGTGATCGCGCGGCGGCTCGCGGCCGCCGCCGAGGCCGATCTGGTGCTGGCCCTCTACAACCCGTCGTCGAGTCGGCGGAAACACCAGCTTCCGGCGGCGCGCGACCTGCTGCTGGAGCACCGCTCCCCCGAGACGCCGGTGGTGATCGGCCGCGACGTCGGCGGTCCTGGAGAGAGCGTGACGGTGACGACGCTCGGCAAGCTCGACCCGGAGCAGGTCGACATGCGCTGCCTGGTCATCGTGGGATCGTCCACCACGCGGGTCACCGACAAGGGCGTGGTCTACACGCCGCGCCGTTACCCCTGAGCCCAGGCCGCGGCGGACTCCACGTCGTCCGTCGCCTGGACGCCGTCCGGGTGGGGCGGGCGGTCCACCATGATGACCGGTATCCCCGCCTCGCGGGCGGCGGTGAGTTTCGCGCGGGTCATGGTGCCGCCGCTGTCCTTGGTGACGAGCACGTTCAGGCGGTGCTCGCTGATCAGCGCGCGTTCGCCGTCGGCGGTGTAGGGGCCGCGCGCGAGCAGGACCTCCACGTTGGACGGGACGGGCGGCTCCGGCGGGTCGACCGACCGGGCGAGGAACCAGGCGTCCGTCCGGGCGGCGAACACCGGGATGCTGCGGCGGCCGGTGGTGAGGAACACGCGGGCACCTTCCGGCAGTGCGTTGGCGGCGTCAGGCAGGGACGGGACGCGGTGCCAGTCGTCGCCGTCCTCCTCGTCCCAGCCGGGGCGGCGCAGGGCGAGCAACGGGACGCCTGTCAGCTGCGAGGCGCGGGCGGCCGAGGCGCTCATCCGTTCCGCGAACGGGTGCGTGGCGTCCACGAGCCGGTCGATCCGGTGGTCGCGAAGCCAGGCCGCGAGGCCGGCGGCGCCGCCGAACCCGCCGATGTGCACCTCGCCGGACGGCAGGCGCGGATCGGACACCCGGCCGGCCAGCGACGACACGACATGCACGCCGGTCAGGGAGGCCGCGAGGGCGCGGGCCTCCGCCGTCCCGCCGAGGATCAGGACGCGCCGCACGCCCGGTCCCGGACGGCGCTGTAGAGGTGGCTGTCCGGGAACGCCGACGCGGTGAGGACGCGGCCGACGACGATCACCGCCGTCCGCTTGATCCCGGCCTCGTGGACGAGGTCCGGGATGTCGGCGAGGGTGCCGCGCAGGATGACCTCGTCCGGGCGGCTGGCGCGGGCGACGACCGCGACCGGGCAGTCCGCGCCGTAGTGCGGCACCAGCTCGGCCGCCACCTCGTCGATGCGCTGGACGGCCAGGTGCAGCACCATCGTGGCGCCGCTCGCGCCGAGCGTGGCGAGGTCCTCGCCGTCCGGCATCGGCGTGGCGCGCACGGCGGTGCGGGTCAGGATGACGGTCTGGCCGACGCCGGGAACGGTCAACTCCCGTCCGAGCGAGGCCGCCGCCGCCGCGAACGCCGGGACACCGGGGACGACCTCGTACGGCACTCCGGCCGCGTCGAGGCGCCGCATCTGCTCGGCGACCGCGCTGAACACCGACGGGTCGCCCGAGTGGAGCCGGGCGACGTCCAGGCCGTCCCGGTGCGCGGCGGTCAGGTCGGCGACGATCTCGTCCAGGGTCATGTTCGCGGTGTCGACGAGGCGGGCGCCGGGCGGGCACGCGTCCAGCAGTTCGCGCGGCACCAGCGACCCCGCGTACAGGCACACGGGCGCGGACTCCAGCACCCGCAGGCCCCGCACGGTGATGAGGTCGGCGGCGCCGGGGCCCGCGCCGACGAAGTACACGGTCACAGGGTTTCCTTCCGTGCCGTCCAGATGGTGACGGGCATCGCGGGGCGCCAGCCGGTGAAGCCGCCGAGCGGCGCGGCACGCTCGACACCGATACGGACCAGTTCGCCGCCGTGGGTGCGGCGGTACTCGGCCACCTTGACCTCCGATTCGAGGGTGACGGCGTTGGCGACGAGGCGCCCGCCGGGCTGGAGGGCGTCCCAGCAGCGTTCCAGCAGGCCGGGGACGGTGAGGCCGCCGCCGACGAAGACGGCGTCTGGTTGCGGGAGGCCGTCCAGCGCGTCCGGTGCGTGGCCCGTCACGACGCGGACGCCGGGCACGCCGAGGGCCTTGGCGTTGCGGGTGATCCGCTCGGCTCGGTCGGGACGGCTCTCAACCGCAACCGCCGCGCAGGACGGATGCGCCCGCGCCCACTCGATCGCGATGCTGCCGGACCCGGCGCCGACGTCCCACAGCAGCTCGCCGGGCAGCGGCCCGAGGCGGGACAGCGTCACCGCCCGGACCTCGCTCTTGGTGATCTGCCCGTCGTGCTCGTAGGAACCGTCGGGGAGCCCGGCGACGCGGGGCAGCGGCGCCGCGTCCGGACCGGGCACGCATTCGACCGCGACGAGGGTGAGCGCCGAGGCGGCCGGGGCCGTCCACTGGGACGCGACGCCGTGCGCCGCCGTCTCGTCCTCCGCGCCCAGGTCGCACAGGACGGTCATGCGGCTGGGGCCGAAGCCGCGGCCGGTGAGCAGCGCGGCGACGACCGCCGGGACCGCCCGTCCGGCGCCGAGGACGAGGACGCGGCGGCCCGGCGCGACCACGGCGTTCAGGGTCTCGACCGGGCGGCCGACCACGCTGACGACGTCGACCCCGTCCAGCGGCCAGCCGAGCCGGGCGCACGCCAGCGACGCCGACGACGGATGCGGCAGCACCCGCAGCCGCCGTGCGCCGACCAGGCCGGCGAGCGTGGACCCGATCCCGTAGAACATGGGGTCGCCGCTCGCGAGGACGGCGACCGCACGTCCCGCATGGCGTTCGATCAGCCCGGGAAGCGCCGGAAGGAGCGGGGACGGCCACGCGACCCGTTCGGCCGCCGGCTCCGGGACGAGGTCGAGCTGCCGGGCGCTGCCGAGCAGCACCTCCGCCTCCCGCAACGCCGCTCGGGACGCCTCGGGGAGCCCGTCCCACCCGTCCGCGCCAATCCCGACAACGGTGATGAAACGCGCGTCCACCGGCCTCCTCCCCGAAATGCGGCGCCAAGTCTATAGCTGGCATTCTTGGCCGGGTGAAGCGGCTTTCGATCATCGGCATCGGCGCGGGCGACCCCGACCACCTGACGTTCCAGGCGGCGAAGGCGATCGCCGCCGCCGACGTGTTCCTCCTGGTCGACAAGGGCGAGGCCAAGCACGATCTCGCGGGGCTGCGGCACGACCTCATCGCGGCGCACGGCCGCGAGCCGTACCGGATCGTCGAGGCCGGCGACGCCGAGCGCGACCGCACCGCCGACGGCCCCGCCTACACCGCCGCCGTCGAGGACTGGCGCTCCCGCCGCGCCCGCATCTACGAGGCGTTCCTGACCGACGAACTGGAGGACGGGCAGACCGGAGCGCTCCTCGTCTGGGGCGACCCCGGCATCTACGACAGCACCCTCGCCGCGCTCGACGAGATCGACGCCGAGTTCGAGTACGAGGTGATCCCCGGCATCAGCAGCGTGTCGGCGCTGACCGCCCGGCACCGGATCGGGCTGACCCGGGTGGGCCGTCCCGTCCACCTGACGACCGGCCGCCGCCTCGCCGCCGAGGGCGCCACCTGCGACGACGTCCTCGTCATGCTGGACGCGCACTGTTCGTTCGCCGATGCGGGCGACGACTTCCACATCTACTGGGGCGCCTACCTCGGCACACCCGACGAGATCCTCGTCTCCGGTCCCGTCGCGGAGGTCGCCGACGAGATCCGGACCGTCCGCGCCGAGGCCCGCGCCCGCAAGGGCTGGATCATGGACACCTACCTCCTGCGCCGCGAGCCCGTGCGGCAGCCATAACTTTCTCCGCCTATTTACAAACCTTCTGTCCGCCGGTAGGCGATCATGTCAAGCCCTGTGCCGGCATATCGGGAGGGGCAGTGACCGAGGAGGCGGAGGAGCGCACGGCGATCACCGCAGGGCCGGTGCCGGACGTCGTCGCGCGCGGGCTGCCGTCCGTCCTGGCGCGCACCGGCCGGCTCCTCGGCGGCGGGCTGACGACGGCGGCGCTGCCGGTGCTCGCCTGCTCGGCCGCCTTCCAGTTCGTCCTCGTGGTGGCCGGCGTCCTGGCCGTCGGGGACGACGGCTCCATCGTCAACGACGAGATCCGCACGTACGAATGGACGCCGCGCATCGTCGCCTACGCGTGCGCAGCCGTGCTCGCGCTGCTGGCGGCCCACGTCGCGGCGGTCGCCGCCGTGGTCCTCATCGCGGCGGGTCGGCTGCTGGACCGCCCCGTCACCGCGCGATCCGCGGCGAGGGTCGTGGCGTGGCGGGCGCCCGCACTGGCGGCGTCCGTGCCCCTGACCGGGGGCGCTCTGCTGGCCGTCCCGGCCGCCGGCGCGGGCGTCTACCTGCTCACCGGCGAGCTGTGGGTCGGGTTCTTCGCGTGCGCGGTGGCGGGTCTCATGAGCTGCTGGACGGTCCTGGCCGTCCCGCTGATCGTCCTTGAGGGCGCCGGGCCGGCGCAGGCGATGGCCAGGGCCTGGACGCTGACCCGCCATCGCCGGGCCCGCTGGTCCTGGTTCGTGCTCGCGGCCGTGCTGCTCGTGCCGACCGCCGTCGCCACCGGGTTACCGGCACTCGTCCGACCGCTGGACGGCGAAGCCTCGGCGATCGCCGGCCGGGTCGCCGTCGTCATCGCGGGCGCGCTGGTCGTCTTGGTGCAAGGGTCGAGCCTGGCGGTCATCACCCTTGACCAGTGGTACCCGGACGTGGACGTCTGGCGGGAGCGCCGCCGTCCACTCGACCTGGACGCCGCCGCACGGAGGCTCCCCACGGCGGACCGCCGGGCCCGGCCGGGACGCGCGGCCGTGCTCGCGGCGCTGGCGATCGTGTCCCCCGCCCTCCTCCATTGGGCCGTGCTCCACACCGACCCCTACGGCCTGACGATCGTCTCCGATCGCGTCGTCGGGATGCGGGACGGCCGCAACGTCCTCCTGTTACCGGACGGCGCCGCCCCGATGGTGCTCACCCCGGAACTGGCCTACGGATTCTCCTTGCTGGCCTGCGGCGACCGGACCTGCCGCAGCAGCCGCGAGGTCACCCGCGTCCCGCGCTCCGAACACCGGGTGGAGGCGGCGGCGCTGCCGGGCGGCGCGGTGGTCGTCGCGGCGTGGCAGTACGACATCAGCTCCCTTGGCAAGGCGCCCGACAAGGTGCCCGAGACCCTGCCCCTCCTGCTCCGGCTGGTCCGCTGCACGCCGGACGGATGCCCGCCCATGTCGTCCGCCCCGAGTACCGTACGGGTCGGCCGGGTCGGTTCGTCCATGATCAACGGCGCCGCCATCGCCGTCACCGCCGCCGGCTCTCGGATCGTGGCGGCCGCCATCCCTCCCCAGGCCGACAGGGACGGCCGGGACTTGCGCCTCCTGCGCTGCACCCGTCTCCCCTGCGACCGCCCGGAGGTCCTCGCCACCCTCCACCCGCCGTACATCTCCAGCGGACACGACGAACCGGTCGCGATCGCGACCGGGCGGTCGGGGCGTCCCGTGATCGCGATGCAGGACGTCCTCCACGGCGGACTGACCGTGGTGAGCTGCGACGACGCCGACTGCGACCGGCCACGGACGGCACGGTTCGGCCGCCGGGACGACTCCACCGTCCAGGAGGACGACCGCTTCGACGCGGCCGGCACGATGACGAGGCGCCTGCACTTCCTCGATCCCGACGCCGTCGAGGTCGCCGTACCTCCCGACGACCGGCCCATCGTGACCTACCGGAACATGGTCACCGGCGCGGCCACGCTGCTGCGCTGCCGCACCCCGGACTGCGCGTCCGCCGACACCACCGTCCTCAGCCCGCCCGGCCTCGCCCAGCACGCGCCCGCCCTGACCGTCGGCCCGGACGGACTGCCACTCATCGCCGTCCACAACCTCACCAATACCTCGGTGCCCCTCCTCGCCTGCGGCGACCCCGCCTGCGCCCACCGCGACGGGGCCCGCGTCGGCACCTACAGAGGTGTCCCCGGCCCCCTGGACCTCGCCGTCGGACGCGACGGCCGTCCGCGGGTGCTGTGGGTCGCCGGTTCCGACGACCCCCGCTACGAACTGCACCTGACCACCTGCCGCCGCGCCCGCTGCGCAGGAGGTACCGGCCGGTGACGACACGTGACCTGACGTCCCCGGAGGGCGTGCTGACCACGCTGGGACGAACATGGCGGCTGCTGCGGTCAGGGCTCGCGGGAGCAGCGGCGCCGGTCATCGGCTGCTACCTCGCGTTCCAGTTCCTCTGCATCGCGGTCGGGGTCATGGTCCTCGGCGGTGACGGCCGTGTGGTCAACGGCGAGATACGCACGTACGGGCTGTCGCACGGGATCCTCCTCTACGTCGCCGTAACGCTGACCGCAATGCTGGCCGCACATTTCGCGGCGGTCGTCGCCGTGGTCGTCATCGCGGCGGGCCTGCTGCTGGAGCGGCCCGTCACGGCAGGGTCCGCGGCTCGGGCGACGGTGCGGCGGGCGCTCGCCCTGGCCGGTGTCATCCCCTTGGTCGGATTCGCGCTCCTGCCGATCCCGCTCCTGGGAAGCGGCGGGTTCCTGCTCACGCTCAGGGTGTGGCCGGGTGTCCTCGGCTGTGTCATCGGCGCGCTCCTCAGCTGCTGGGCAATGCTCGCCGTCCCGCTGGTCGTCCTGGAGGACGTAGGGCCGGTGCAGGCGCTGACCCGGGCCTGGTCGTTGACCCGTCATCGCCGGGCCCGGTGCTCCTGGTCCGTGCTCGGTTCCGTGGTGGTGGTGCCGGGCGCCGTCGCCGCCGGCGGCTGGGCGCTCGCATGGCCGCTCGCCGAGGACGCGCATGCGATCGCGGTGCGGGTGACCGTCACGGCGGCGGACGCGCTGGCCGTCCTGTTGCAGGGCGCGGGCCTGGCGGTCGTGGCGCTGAGCCAGTGGTATCCGGACGTGGCCGTCAAGCGGGAACGCCGCCGCCCCGCACCGCGCCGCACGGCAGCGCTCCTGACGCTGGTCATCGCGGCGCCCGGCCTCATCTACTGGGCCGCGCTGCGCACCGACCCCTACGACTGGATCATGGTGTCCGACCACGTCGTCGAGCATGCGGTCGGCCGGGACGTACTGCTGCTGCCAGAGCACGGCGCCCCCGCAGTGCTCGCGTCCCGCCGGGACACCGGCTTCGACCTGCGCGCGTGCGACGGCCCCACCTGTCAGAGCAGCCACCTCGCCGCACACGTCCCGTACGTGGAGGACCGAGTGGACGCGGCGGCGCTGCCCAACGGCTCGCTGGTCGTCGCCGGATGGCAGTACGGCGGCAGGCGCGTCGGCAAGTCCCGCGAGCAGCCGCTCCTGCTCAGGCTGATCGCCTGCACGGCACGCGGATGTCCGGACATGCCCGCCGCTCCGACCACCCTCCGCGCAAGCTGGCGCGGCCTCGCGGCGTCCGTCGCGGTCGCCGCGTCCGGTTCCCAGGTGGTCGTGGCGGTCGCGGCGCCCTTGTCGGAAAAGGACGCCGGCGACGGGGCCGCGAGCACCCTGCGCGTCATGCGCTGCGCGGACCTGCCCTGCGGAGACCCGGACGTCCTCGTGTCGGTCCCGGTTCCGCAGGCGACCGGGGTCGCGGACAAGCCGCTCGCGCTCGCCCTCGGCCGCGCCGGCCGCCCGGTCGCCGCGTATGAGGACCTCGACAGCGGCGAACTGACCGTCGTCAGCTGCGCCGATGCCTCCTGCCGCCGGAGCCGGACGACTCCGCTCGTCCCCCGCCGCTCGTTCACCATCGAGCAGAACGACGCCATCGACGTCGGCCGCCAGGCCGGATCCGCGGTGTCCAACGCCTACCCCGACGCCGTCGAGGTCGTCGTTCCCGGCGACGACCGGCCCGTGATCGCCTACCGCGATCTGCTCACGGGGGCGGCGACGATGCTGCGCTGCCGGGACCGCGACTGCACGTCCGCCGACACCAGCGTCCTCGGCCCGCCCGGCCGGGCCCAGCAGGCGCCCACCCTCGCGCTCGGCCCGGACGGGCTGCCGCTCGTCGCCGTCCACGACCTGACCGACGCCTCCGTCACGCTCATCGCCTGCCGCGATCCTGCCTGCGCCCGCCGCGACAAGGCACGTATCGGTACTTACACCCACATTCCCGGCCCCATCGACCTCACCGTCGGGCGCGACGGGCTGCCCCGGATCCTCTGGGTCGGCCGGACGGCGGGGCGCACGCGCAACGAAGCGCATCTGACAGAGATGATGTAGATGAGCGCCTCCCGGCGGGGTCTGACCCAGCATCTGACTGACTTCGGGTCTTCAACGGGATCTGTCGGCCTTGGCCGGGAGGCGCTCATGTGCACTCACCGGACGTGGCGTTGTGACTTCATAGGAGCCTGGCTAGAGGCCCCATCTCTGTC
>NZ_JABXFD010000456.1 GCF_013372625.1 Actinomadura sp. BRA 177 | reverse complement strand
TGCCGGGCGGCCTCGCCCGGCCCCGCCGCGGCTGGCCGATCGCCGGCGGCGTCCTCGTCGTCGCGGGCGTGGCGCTGTGCCTGGAGGGCGTCCAGCGGTGGCGCGAGTTCGGCGCCGCGATCGGCGCGGCGGCGATCATCATCGGGCTCGTGCTCGCCTGCCCGTGGCTCGCCGGCGCGGCCGGCCGGCTCGCGCCGCTGCTCCCGCTGCCGCTGCGCCTCGCCGTCCGGGACGGCGCCCGCAACCGGGCCCGCACCGCACCCGCCGTCGCCGCCATCATGGCGGCCGTCGCCGGGATCACCGCGCTGGCCATCGGGGGCGCCAGCGACTTCCGGCAGGAGCAGATCGAGTATCAGGCGCGGCTCCCCATGGGGTCGGCGCTGGTCAGGCCGCCGCTCGACCGGGCTGACGCGGTCGGCGAGGCCGTCCGGCGCGACCTGCCCGGCGTACCCGTCGTCCCGCTGAAGGCTCTGCCGGGCCCGGACGGGATCTGCACGAGTGACGACTGGGCGCAATGCCCCACCGTCACGTTCCTCGCCGACCGCGACACGAACGCGTCCTTCGACCTCATGGACAACGTGGTCGGCGGCGCCCGCGAGGCCCGCATGGTCCTCGGCCACGACGACCCCGCCGTAACGTCCGCGCTGGACGCGGGGAAGGTCGTGCTGTTCCGCGCCAGCCCCCCGTCCAGCGGGACGACCACGGCCAAGGTCTTCTACTGGGAGGACGACAAGGAGCACACGATCCGCACGATCGAGAACCTGCCGGCGGTCGTCGCTCCCGGAGACCCGCACGTCCGCGCCATAGTCCCGCCGAAGGTGGCGGAGAAGATCGGGCTCCCCGTCCGAACCGAGGCGTTCGGCATCGACCGCACCGACCACCGCGTGACCGAGGCCGAACAGGCACGCCTCGACAAAACCCTCAACACCTTCACCAAGGACGACGGCTCCGTCTACGTCGAACGCGGCTTCACCGGCTCGTTCGGCAAGATCACCCTGATGCTGGCGGGGGCCGCGGCCGTCCTCGCCCTCGGCGGCGCGCTGATCGCGACCGGCCTCGCATCCGCCGACGCCCGCCCCGACCTGGCCACCCTCGGCGCCGTAGGCGCCCGCCCGCGAACCCGCCGCCTGCTGACCATGGGCCGCGCCGCCTTCATCGCCGCCCTCGGCTGCTGGCTGGGCATAGCCGGCGGCCTAGTCCCCGGCATCGCGGTGACCCACCCGCTAACCACAGCCCCCGAGCAAAAAAGCGCCACCGCCCACCGCACCACTGTACCTTATACACATCTCCGAGCCTACGAGAACGTATACTAACTCGTTTGCCGTCTTCTACTTTACAAAAAAAAGAATAAAAAATTGACCACTCATGTGCCACAAGCCAGATACTTCTGTAACACTACAAAAAAAAATACA
>NZ_JABXFD010000133.1 GCF_013372625.1 Actinomadura sp. BRA 177 | reverse complement strand
GCCTGAGCGTGCAGGTCGGCCCGCTGGTCACCACCGTCCGCGTCGTGCACGGCGCGGAACGCGCGCGCCTGGCCGCGCAGGGCGCGCGCGTCGCCGACATGGAGTCCGCCGTCGTCGCGGCGCGGGGCGGCGGGCTGCCGGTCGCCGCCGTCCGCGTCGTCGTGGACGGCCCCGGGCACCCGCTGTGGCGGCCGGGCACGATCGGGCGGGGGCTGGCCGTGCGGCGCGTGCTGGCCCGCACCGGCCCCGCCCTGGAGCGCTGGAGCGTGCTCCTGGTCCGCGGCGGGGAGAGCACCGGTGGGCAGAGCGGCGCGGCCGGCTGAGCCGGTCAGCCGTGCTGGCCGCCGCTGTGCCCGGTGCCGTGGTGGTCGCCCTGGACGATCTTGCCGCCGAGCTCCTTGCGGAGCGACTCCAGCGTCGGCTTCTCGCTGACCGCGATCCAGCGCGCCCCGACCAGGTACCACCCGCCCCACGGCTTGGCCTCGTGCAGCCAGGCGTTCATGCCCTTGTCGGTGGTGAAGCTCACCAGGACGTACCGCCCGAGAGAGGTCTTGCAGTTCCCCTGCTCAAGGTCCTCGACCTTGCGCGTGCCGGTCACCTTGCAGTCCGTCTGCTTCGCGAGCTCCTGCAAGCTGGCCGGCTGGGCGGTCTTCTCGCCGGACGAGGCGTCCGCGGAGCAGCCGGCCGCCAGCGGCAGCGCAAGCGCCGCCGCGCACAGCAGCGGCAGCCTGATGAGGTCGAGGGGGTGTCGGGAACCCATCGCCATTCCTCTCCGGGGTGAGATGCGCGATTCGAGGGGTGAATACGCGTCCCGCCCCGGCGGGGTTCACCCGTGCGCTCAGGACATCGGGCGCTCAGGTCATCGGGCGCTCAGGTCATCAGGCGGGCGCCCGCGGCCGCGCGCACGTCGGGCTCCTCGGCGCCGTCCTGGTGCAGCCGCCGCAGCCGCAGCCCGGTCTCCCGGGTGAGCGGCGCCGACCGGGCGGCCTCGGCGCGCACGCCCTCCTCGCAGTCCCACAGCCCCTCGACGGTGTAGGACTCGGCGGTGTGCGGCGCGGTCCGCGTCAGCGCGGTCAGGATGCGGGGTCTCAGATAGGCGTAGGTCGACTCGGTCCAAGCGGTCTTCAGCAGCGGGACGGCCTCTCCCGCACGTAGTCGCCCCAGTCCCTCGATCGGCCCGGCGGCGCCGCCCCACTCGCGGCGGGCGACGGCGCCGCGCAGCTCGTCCATGAGCAGCGGGATGTCCTGGCGGGTGCCGTACCGGGCGAGGATGCGCAGCCCCATGTCGGCGCAGCCGCCGCGTTCGGCCGCCCACGCCCGCGCCCGCGGCAGCGTCTCCGGCCCGTAGTCGCGCAGCGCCCGGCGCACCGCGCCGCCGACCCGGCTCGGCCGCTGCGGCAGCAGTTCCTCGG
>NZ_JABXFD010000693.1 GCF_013372625.1 Actinomadura sp. BRA 177 | reverse complement strand
GCGGCGGCAGGTGTGTAGAAGGGCCAGCCCACCAGCACGCGCGACCCCGCCCCACCAACCAACGGGAGAAAACACAGCACCATTCCCAATAGCGTCGCGCGCAAGCTCCAGGCCCCCGAACCGATTCTCACCACGGCCAATTCACGCAGGCGAGAGAGTCAAGTACACCCACCACGAATGCAGATGTGGGACGAGTATGCGTATCGATCGTCGAAGAGGCCCACTGCCGACCAGTTCGCCCGCTCTGCGGCAGCTGTTCGGCGAACTCAGCCAAAAGGCGGCGTGAAGCAGGGCCCCTACCACTGACCGGTTCGTGGGCTGAGCCAAAGGCGGCGCGAGGCCAGAGGCATTTATCACTGACCGGTGTTCGCACTTCGCGCCAGGTGACCGATGAGCCGTGCCACCGAGGGCGAGGGGCGGAGCCCCCTTACACAGCGCCTCACGCACTCCGCGGCAGGTGATCGGCGAACTCAGCCAAAAGCGGCGCGAGGCAGAGGCCCTCATCACCGACCGTGTTCGTACTCTGCGACAGGCGATCGGTGAGTTGAACTACCGGGGGCGAGGGGCGGAGCCCCTAACACAGCGGTTCGCCCGCTCTGCAGCAGCTGATCGGCGAACTGAGCCACCAGGGGCCAGGGACGGAGGCCTACTACCCAGCGCCTCACGCACTCTGCGGCAGGTGATCGATGAGCCGAGCCACCAGGGGGCGTGGGGGCGGAGCCCCCACATCGGGGGTCCGGGGGTCGCCCCCCGGGAAAGACAATGCGGCCCCCGGCGAAGCTGCCCGAAGGGCAGCGAGCAGGGGAAGCCGGCTCGTGGGCGATACTGGGATTGAACCAGTGGCCTCTACCGTGTCAAGGTAGCGCTCTCCCACTGAGCTAATCGCCCTTGTGCGTGCTGCGAGGTGGAGACGGGATTTGAACCCGTGTACACGGCTTTGCAGGCCGTTGCCTCGCCTCTCGGCCACTCCACCAGAGCGAGGCCTGATGGGGCCTCTCAGAGCGGACGACGGGATTCGAACCCGCGACCCTCACCTTGGCAAGGTGATGCTCTACCAACTGAGCCACGTCCGCGTGCCGGTCCGGAGGTCGCCCTCCGGGCTCGCATGGACAACTCTAGCGGAATCCTGGAGTGCTTGCGTACAGGGCCGGGGTGTCTTCGGTGAGGTCGGCGTGGAGGGTGTTCCAGAAGTCGAGTTCCTTGTCCTCTTCGAGGTGGGCGATGCGGCCCCAGAACTCGCGGTCCTCGGCTTCGTGGGCGGCGGCGAGGGAGAGGGCGGGCATGAGGGTGGTGCCGGCGTCGGCCGCGTCGAGGTCGGCGGGGGTGACGCCGGCGGGGAGCTGTCTCTTAGTAACGTCTGCAGCCGCCGACGCACGAGATAGGAGAGATATCGGAAGAGGAATAAGTGACGAA